>RHCK01000215.1 GCA_010030605.1 Acidimicrobiia bacterium | reverse complement strand
AATCACGGAGCCTCGTTGGCCAAAGGCGAGATCATCTGCGTGTACATCGACGGGGCCCGCATCGCTTCACCCGGGCTCATCCGTAACGCCCGCAGTGCCCTCCTGCACGACGAGCGCGCCTTCGTGGGCTCGCGAGGGCGCTACCTCGGACCCAAGTTCCAACGGGAATCCGCACTGGAGGGTTACGACCAGTCCGTCGAGGATCGTTTGCTCGAGGAAAGTGGCTGGACCGACAACGGGTACAACTTGTTCACGGTGTCGGTCTTCGACGAATCATCCGGGCCCACATGGTTCGATCCGGTGGCCGAGAGCAACAGCTTGTTCATGTGGCGCTCGTTGTGGAACGAGTTGGGTGGTTACGAGGAACGCTTCGTCTCGGCCGGGGGTGGACTGGTGAACCTCGACATGTGGCGGCGGGCCTGCGAGGCCCCGAACACCATCCCCACACTGTTGTTGGGTGAGGCCACGTTCCACCAGATCCACGGCGGTGTGGCCACGAACGGATCACTGAAGAAAGTCGACGAATTCTTCACCGAGTACTTCGGCATCTACGGATACGAATTCGAACCTCCGACGATGCCGATTCGATTCGTCGGCACGTTCCGCGTGTGGCCTGCCAACAAGGAGATTCTGGAGGTGTTCGAGCCTCGGGTGGTGAAAGAGCCGTCGGCGGTGGTCCTTCGATTGCGTCGATTCGTTGCCGGGCGACTGTCCCCTCGACGAGCCCGACGAATCAAGACGATCGTGCGCCGAGCGCGGTTGATCGTGAGCCTGAGGTTCTCGGTTCTGCGCGACCAGAAACAGGCCATCGGCGAGATTCGGGACAGCGAATTCTTCGACGCCCAGTGGTATCTCGATCGGCATCCCGACGTTGCCGAAGCGGGCTGGGATCCAGCCACGCATTACTTCTTCTACGGTCCACTGGAGGGCCGCCAGCCGAGCGAGGCTTTCGACGCGGTGTGGTACTTGAAGCGTTACAAGGACGTGGCCGCCGGCGGGGCGCATCCGCTGCTGCACTACATCCGGCACGGCATCGGTGAAGGTCGCCGAATCCGCGCAGTCGAACTCGAAACGTCGTCATGAGGCGACGGGGAACTCCGTACTTCATCGTCCTTGCTGTCACCACCTGGGTGACTCGGCATTTCTGGTGGCCATCGAATTTCGTGGTGGCGTTCGACACGGGCACGTATTCGGCGCCCAACTGGATCCTCGGAAAGCGCGCTTTCCTCGACGGTCGATTGCCGTTGATCAACGACAACATCTTCGGCGGCGTCCCGCATCTCGGCAATCCGCAGACCGGAGTTTTGTCACCGCTGAGGTGGCTCTCGTATCTGTTCGATCCCACGCGCGGACTGAACATGTTGGCTGCCAGTCACCTCCTGATTCTCGGGTTCGGAATGGTGTTTCTCGCCCGTCGACTCGGGATGTCACGTCTCGCGGCCACCTCTGTCGGCATCGTGACAGTTCTCTGCGGTGCTTCCACCACCAAATCGATTCAAGTGGAACAAATCATGGTGATTGCCTGGCTTCCGTGGGTCTTGGCTTTCATCCGCATGGTGATCGCTCATCCCACGCGACGCACCTACATCGGCCTGTTGTCCATCGCCATCAGCATGGCGATTCTCAGCGGACATCCACAAATGACCTACGAACTCGTTCTCACCAGTGGCGTGTTCGCGGTCGGACTGTTGATCGGTAGTCATCATCGTTGGCGATCCCTGGCGTCTCTCGGATTAGCGGTGGCCGCAAGCGCACTCACAAGTGCGCTTCAACTGGTGGCGGCTTTGGCCGCCACCGGAGATTCCTTTTTTTCCGAGGGTCGCGAACTCGGCACATTGCAGAATGGTGCGCTCATCTTGAAGGCACGTTCGTCGTTGCAAGCCATATTCGGAACCGTTTTCGCCGGTCGGTCGGACGTCTTCGCCGGAACATTCGAATCCATCACGTACCTCGGCGTCGTCGCCGTGCTGATGGCAGCCACCGCGATTGCCGTCGCTCTTCGCCGTCGAGACACCAGAACCTGGGCTCTGCCCTTGGTGCTGATGGCGATCATCGGTCTCGTCTGGTCTCTCGGACCACGCACTCCGGTCTTCCGCGTCGCATTCCACCTCTTACCGGGCTTCGATCAAGCGCGCGTTAGTTCGCGTTGGCTGATCGTGGTTTCCTTGATTGTCGCCCTGTTCGTCGGTCACGCCGTCGACTTGGTTCGGCAAAGCATCAGTCGCCTCACGCTTCGCATCACGTTGGGAACCGCCGGAATCATCATGATCCTGGTCGTGTCGACGCCCATTCAGTCCGGTGATACGAAAACGAAGATCGCCTGGCTCGTTTCCGGTGGGCTTGTTCTCGTCGCCTTCCGGCTCTCGTTGGGGGGCGCAACATCCACTCGCGAACGCGTCGCCCGAGTCCTGGTTCTCCTTCTCGCCATCGAGATGCTGTTGCTCGATCGGTCGTCCGTTGTTCACGACGTGGTCTCGGATGTCGCCGTCGAAGACATGATCGCGGCCGACACCGACTATCTGGCATCCACCGACGGTTTCACCCTGGCTCTTACCGACGATGGTGGCCCTCCCACCTACTTGGTTCCGGCGCTTCGCCCGAACGCCAACGCGATGTTCGACATTTCGTCGATCGATGGATACGACGGCGGAGTACAGGTGACTCGACGATGGGGTATGTCGCTTCGACGATTCAGCGAGACTCCGGCGTACGACTTCCCACTTCGCAACGCGCTTCCCGATCGATTGGACGCCGAGCGTTTGGCTCGTCTCGGAGTTCGTCACGTGGTTCTCGACGTCGCTGATGACCCCACAAGATTGGTTCCCGAATGGATCGGACCCGTGGCCAACGATGATCGTTTCACGGTCTGGGAGAATCCCGCTTGGTTGGGAGCCGCATGGGTGTACTGGAGTTCCGACATCGTCGAAGGTGAGCCCGCCGACGCGTTGCGCACCAACTTCGCCGAATTCCAGAACACGGCCATCGTCGATCGGTCATCGGCCATCTTGCGGTGCGAATCCGCGTGCCAACCGCTCGGAGTGTCGATCGACACGATCGACCCGGAACACGTGCGTGTCGAGGTGGACCTTGACCGCACCGGATTGGTGGTCCTGCCACGACAGGCATTGGACGGCTGGCGTGTTTCGGTCGACGGAGAACATCACGCCGTGCTGAACGTGGATGGGCTGTACATGGGGGTGGTTGTTCCCGAGGGAAGGCACGTCATCGAATGGCGCTACCGACCCCGTTGGGTGACACCGAGCGCATGGGCCAGCATCCTCGGCGTGCTCGTCACCCTGGGTTTGCTGCTCGAGGGCCGACCGCGCCGATGGCGTCGAAATACGCCAAGTGCGCTTCGGTGACCGCGACGATGTCGACGTCTTCCAACA
>RHCK01000214.1 GCA_010030605.1 Acidimicrobiia bacterium | reverse complement strand
CCTCCTGATGCGGATCTTCCTGTTCCCGCGGGTGCGCAAGGGCATGGATGCCCGGTACAACTCCATTCGTGAGGGCCACGAGTCGGCCGATGCCGCTCGCGCGTCGGCACGTTCGGAGGTCGCTCAATACGACGCCGCGGTGTCGGCGGCCAAGGCCGAAGCAGCCAAGGTCATCGACGCGGCTCGCGCGACCCTGGAGTCCGAGCGTCAGGCGCAGATCACCGCGGCGAACGCCCGCATCTCGGCCAAGCGCGATGCCGCCTTGGCCGATGCCGATGCTGCTCGCGCGTCGGCTCGCGGTCAGATCGAAGCGGCGGTTGCCGATGTGGTGACGAGTGCGGTGGAAGCCGCCACCGGAAAGCGTCCCGATGGTGCGGTGGTCTCCCGCGCCGTCGCCGACGCCATGAGCGCGGGGGTGTCGCGATGAGTCTGTTCTCCATCCTGGCCGCGGATCCGTCCGAGACGCACCACTGGTTGCTGCCCGAGACGGCCGAAATCATCTACGGCGGAATCGCCTCGGTCATCGTGATCGGTGGACTCATCAAGTTCGCCGGTCCCATGGTGAAGAAGTCGATGGCCGCGCGCACCGAGCGCATTCAGAAAGAACTCGACGCGTCGGCGAACGACCTGGCGGCCGCTCAGAGCGATGCCGCCAACATTCGCACCGCGCTGGGCGACATCGATGCCGAGCGCGCGCGTCTGTTGGCCGATGCCAACGCTCAGGCCGCGTCGCTTCTGCGCGATGGTCGTGCGCGCATCACCACCGAGATCGCCGAACTGGAAGCCAAGGCCGAAGCCGACATCGCGGCCGCCGCGGCTCGCGGTGGCGACGAACTGCGCGCCGAGATCGGTCGCGTGTCGACCGCAGCTCTCGACAAGGTTCTGCCCAGCGTCCTCGATGATGCGACCCAGCAGTCGCTCGTCGAGAACTTCATCGCGAAAGTGGGGGCCTCACGATGAGTGACAACCGCATCGAGGGTTACGCGCGCGCTCTGTTCGAGATCGCTCGCGCCGAAGGCACCATCGACGAGGTGGAGGACGAACTGTTCCGTCTCGCTCGCACGCTCGAATCCAGCGACGCTCTGCGCAACGCTCTCACCGACGAAAAGATCCCGGCGGCTCGTCGCCAGGGAATCGTCGAGGACCTGTTGGGCGGCAAGGCCACTGGCACCACCACGCAGTTGGTGTCCATGGTGGTTGGCGGCGGTCGCGGTCGTGACTTGCCCGCCATCATCGACAAGTTGGTGCAGCGTGCTTCGCGCGAGAAGAAGCTCGAGGTTGCCGAAGTGCGTAGTGCGGTGGCCCTCACCGCCGATCAGCAGACGCGTCTCGCCGCCGCTCTGGCCAACGCCACCGGCAAGCAGGTGAATCTGAAGGTGATCGTCGATCCCTCGGTGCTCGGTGGCATCGTGGCCACGGTGGGCGACACCGTGATCGACGGAAGCATCCGTACCCGGTTGGACAATGTGAAGGGTCGGCTCTGAGAGCCGCCTGAGAGAACGGAACGAGAAACGACATGGCAGAACTGACACTGTCCGCAGCCGATATCGCATCGGCGATCAAGAAGAACCTCGAAGGCTTCACGCCCTCGCTCGAGGCCCGCACCGTGGGTCGCGTCGTCGAAGTGGGCGACGGTATCGCGCGCATCTCGGGTCTGCCCGACTGCGCCGTGAACGAGTTGCTCGAGTTCGAAGACGGCACCAAGGGCTTGGCCCTGAACCTGGAAGAGGAAGCCATCGGAGCCGTGGTGCTCGGTGACTCCGACCGCATCGAAGAAGGCCAGACCGTGAAGGCCACCGGCCAGATTCTGTCGGTGCCCGTCGGTGAGGGCGTGTTGGGTCGCGTGGTGAACGCGCTCGGTGAGCCGATCGACGGCAAGGGTCCGCTCGTGGGCGTGCAGCCGCGTCGTATGGAGATTCAGGCGCCCGGCATCATGGGTCGCAAGCCCGTGCACGAGCCGATGCAGACCGGCATCAAGGCCATCGACGCCATGACCCCCATCGGTCGTGGACAGCGCGAGCTGATCATCGGCGACCGCAAGACCGGCAAGACCACCGTCGCGATCGACACCATCTTGAACCAGAAGGGTCAAGGTGTGAAGTGCATCTACGTGGCCATCGGTCAGAAGGGTTCCACCGTCGCTCAGACCGTGGAAGTTCTGCGTCAGGCCGGCGCCTTGGAATACACGGTCGTCGTGGTGGCGCCCGCCTCGGACTCGGCACCGTTCAAGTACCTCGCTCCGTACGCCGGTTGCGCCATGGGTCAGCACTGGATGGAGAACAGCCAGCACGCACTCGTGGTGTACGACGACTTGTCGAAGCAGGCCGAGGCCTACCGCCAGATGTCGTTGTTGCTGCGTCGTCCTCCGGGTCGTGAGGCGTACCCCGGTGACGTGTTCTACTTGCACAGCCGTTTGCTCGAGCGTGCGGCCAAGTTGTCCGACGCCAACGGCGCCGGTTCGCTCACCGCTCTGCCCGTCATCGAGACCAAGGCCGGCGACGTGTCGGCGTACATTCCCACCAACGTGATCTCCATCACCGATGGTCAGGTGTACCTGCAGGACAACCTCTTCAAGTCGGGCGTGCGTCCGGCCGTCGACGTGGGCATCTCGGTGTCGCGCGTGGGTGGTGCGGCGCAGGTTCCGTCGATGAAGGGTGTGGCCGGAACCTTGAAGCTGGACCTCGCACAGTTCCGCGAGTTGGAAGCCTTCGCAACGTTCGGTTCGGAACTGGACGCCATCTCGAAGGCGCAGCTCGAGCGCGGCTATCGCTTGGTCGAATTGTTGAAGCAGCCGTTGAACAGCCCGATGCCCGTCGAAGAGCAAGTGGTTTCCATCTTCGCCGGCACCAAGGGTTACCTCGACGACATCGCCGTCTCCGACGTGCGTCGCTTCGAGAACGAACTGCTCGACTACATGCGCACGCGTCACGCGACGGTGTTGGCCGATCTGCGCACCAAGAAGGTGGGCGACGATCTGGGCGGCATCGTGCAGGCGTTCAAGGATGGTTTCGTGGCGGCCAACGCCGCGGCCCGCAAGGCCAACGAAGCCGCGTCCGACGCCGATCAGGTGGGCGAGGCCCAGTCGAACAAGACGTTGGTGACGGAGTAATCCATGGCCGGCGGACAGGAACGAATTCTGCGCGGACGCATTCGTAGCGTCCAGGCGACCAAGAAGATCACGCGCGCGATGGAACTCATCGCGGCGTCGCGCATCGTCAAGGCTCAGCAGCGCGTTCAGGCCGCCGTTCCCTACAGCGAGCAGATCACCGAAGTGGTGCGCGATCTGGCGGCGGCCGGTGGTTCCACCGACAGTCCGTTGTTGGCCACGCGCGACGCCATCAAGACCGTGTGTTACGTGCCCATCAGCGCCGACCGTGGTTTGTGCGGTGGT
>RHCK01000213.1 GCA_010030605.1 Acidimicrobiia bacterium | reverse complement strand
CAAGAGCAAGAACTCGGTCAACGGAGTGATGTGGGCCGAACTGATCGAAGTGTTGAACGAGATCCAGCACAACGGGGAGGACCGCGTGGTGGTGTTCACCGGAGCGGGCAACGAATTCTGCAGCGGCGCCGACCTGTCGAGCATCGGCTCGCGCGAGGGTCAGACGAAGGCTCGCCAGCACGGGCATTACTACTACTCGATGCGCGAAGTGTCGGCGGCCATTCTGGCCATTCACCGTTTGCCGCAACCGACCATCGCCAAGGTGCGCGGTGTGGCCGTCGGCGTCGGTTGCAACATCGCGTTCGGGTGCGACCTGGTGGTGGCATCGGACAACGCTCGTTTCTCCGAAATCTTTTCGAAGCGCGGTCTGTCGTTGGACGGTGGCGGATCGTGGATCCTTCCTCGACGGGTGGGAATGCACAAGGCCAAGGAATTGGCGTTCTTCGCCGACATTCTGAGCGCCGAGGAAGCCGATCGTTTCGGGCTGTTGAACCGCGTCGTTCCCGATGCGCAACTCGATGCGTTCGTGGCGGAATGGTGCGAACGTTTGCTGGCTTTGCCGCCCATCGCACTCGCCCAATCCAAGCGAATGTTGAACAATGCGATGCAGGTCACCATGGAAGAAGCTCTCGACGACGAGGGCATCGCGCAATCGGTGAACTTCAGCACCAAGGACACCGCCGAAGCGATCTCGGCCTGGATGCAAAAGCGCACTCCCACGTTCAAGGGTCGCTGATCGACTGACCTTCGTCGGCGATCATCGGAATGGACGCGCAAAACGAGGACTGTCCGGAAGTGGAGGACGCCGTTCGCACCCTGACGATGGATGGTGGTCCCGTGGAAAGCGGCGTGTTGGCACCGATGAAGAACTCTTCTGGCCGTGTCGCGCGAGCGATTCTGCTGCCATTCGTGTGGGTGTTCGGCGGTCTGCTCGGATTGGCGACGTTACGAGCTCTCGTGGTCACGGTGTGGCGATCGGGCCGTCGCGCGTGGGACGGCGAGTCGCGACGCTGATCGTCAGCCGCGCGCGGCGTGGGCCTTGGCGCGCAGGTCGTTCACCGCGAATGCAAGACCCTCGCTGTAGCGGAACAACGCGGTGCCGGCGATCAAGACGTTGGCTCCGGCGGACACGGCGCCGGCGATGGTGGAGGGTCCGATTCCACCGTCGACTTCGATGTGCACGCGATCACTCAGTCCGCGACGATCGATGAGCGCGCGGAGCTGGGCGATCTTGGGTTCCATGGTGGCGATGTAGGACTGACCACCGAACCCGGGATTCACGGTCATGATCAGCACCATGTCGACGAGATCGAGAACGTGTTCGATCTCGCTCACCGGCGTGTGCGGGTTGAGAGCCACGGCCGGGTTGGCGCCCATCGAGGCGATGTTGCCCAACGTGCGGTGGAGGTGCGGGCACGCTTCGGCGTGCACGATCAGGCGCGAGCACCCGGCCTCGACGTACCGAGCCGCGAGAACGTCGGGGGTGAGCACCATCAGGTGCGCCTCGAAGGGCTTGGTCGTGTGCTTGCGAGCCGCCGCGATCACGTCGGGTCCGAAGGTGAGGTTCGGCACGAACTGTCCGTCCATGACGTCCCATTGGAAATGATCGACGCCGGCGGCATCGAGAGCCTCGATCTCGGCACCGAGTTTGGCGAAGTCGCAGGGCAGGACGGACGGGACGATCTGGATCGGCAGGGCCACGCCCTCACGCTAGCCCCAATAGCCTCGAGGCGATGGCGAACGACCGGACTCCTCTCGTCGCCGTGGTCCGTATCGAGAAGGTGGTGGCCGAAGGCGACGGTCTCGGACGTCTCGACGATGGCCGCGTGGTGTTCGTCGAAGGTGGCCTGCCCGGAGAAGTGGTCGAAGTACGAATCGTGAAGCAATCTCGCGACTACGCGCGGGCCGTCACGGTCTCCGTCATCGAGGCGAACGATCGTCGGGTCGATCCTCCCTGTCCCCACGTGGCCGCCGGCTGTGGCGGGTGCGATTTGCAGCATGCATCGGTCTCGTTGCAGCACGAGATCAAGCGCGACATCGTTCGCGAGTCGCTGGTACGTCTCGGACGCATCGCCGATCCCGATGTTCGTTTCGCCGATGTCGACGTTCCGATATCGGCAGGACGCACCACCGTTCGCGTGGCTCGTGGAAAGGGTGGACGGGTCGGATTCAGGCGTCGCGGCAGCCACGACGTGGTGATCGTGGATCGATGTCTGGTGGCGCACGACGGTGTGAACTCGTTGTTGCCCGACATGCGGTTGTCGGAATCGGACGAGGCGGTCGTTCGGGTGTCGGAGCCTTGTGGTGCGGTGATCGCAGATCCGGCGCGCGACGGACTACGAGCGGCCGGTGTGGCGTCGTTGGTGGCGACGAAGGCACCGATCATCGTGTTGGTGTCATGCGATCCGGCCTCGCTCGGTCGGGATGCTCGCCTCCTCGTGGAGGCCGGTTACCAGTTGGAATACACCGAGGTTCTCGATCTTTTTCCGCACACGCACCACGTGGAAGCGGTGAGCCGTTTCATCCGGGATGCCAGACTGTCGTCATCATGAGCATGCGCGTGGTGACCTCGGGTGAAGTGAGCGACGCTCTGCGAGGCGGTCGACCGGTGGTGGCTCTGGAATCGACGATCTTTTCCCATTTGGGTCTGCCGTCACCGTTCAACGCCGAAGCGCTCGATCGTTGTTCGGCGGCCATCCGCGATGCCGGATGCGTTCCGGCGGTGACCGCGATTCTCGACGGCGTCGTGCGTCTCGGTTTGGAGGATGCCGAGCATGCGCGAATCTTGGGCGCGGCTCGCAAGGTGGCCGAACGTGACATCGCCGTCGCGGTGGCACAACGTTGGGAATTCGGAGCCACGACGGTGTCGGCCGCGGTGGCCATCGCCGCCGCCGGGGGAGTCGCGGTGTTCGCCACCGGCGGAATCGGTGGGGTTCATCGGGGTGCCGACATCACCGGAGACATCTCGGCCGATCTGGATGCCATCGCCGGACATCCGGTGATCACCGTGTCGGCGGGGGCGAAAGCGTTCCTCGATCTTCCGCGCACGTTGGAGTATTTCGAGACCGCCGGCGTGCCGGTGTTGGGCTGGCGTCACGATTGGTTCCCGGCGTTCTACACGCGGTCCTCGGGCTTGAAGATTCCGCATCGCGTCGAGTCGGCCAGCGAAGTGGCCAACATTCATCGTCACCGTGTTCGCGATTCCTCGGGGCTGCTGCTGACGGCCCCCATCCCCGTCGAAGCCGAACTCGATCCGACGGAAATGAATTCGGTTCTCGAAAACGCGTTGCGGGACTGCGAAGTCGCCGGCATTCGGGGTGCGGCCGTGACACCGTTCGTGTTGGGGCGAATCGGAGAGGTGACCGAGGGGCGCAGCGTTCCGGCCAACCTCGCTCTGGCCGAGAACAACGCTCGGGTTGC
>RHCK01000212.1 GCA_010030605.1 Acidimicrobiia bacterium | reverse complement strand
AACGGGCGCTCGACGGCCTCGGGGTCGCCGAGGATGAGTGCCGCCTGGCCGAAGTAGTTCAGGATCAAGGCGGGCAACACCATGAAGTACCACGTGAGCTGAATTGGCTTGCGCCCGAAGTGTCCCATGTCGGCGTAGAGGGCCTCGCCGCCGGTGACCACGAGGAAGATGGAGCCCAAGGTGAGGAAGGACTTCATCGGCGATTCGGCGAAGAAGTCCGCCGCATAGATCGGGTTGATCGCCTTCAACACGCCGGGCCGCTGAACGACCTGGTTCAGACCGAGGCCCGCCAAGGTGGTGAACCAGACCACCATGATCGGACCGAAAACGCGTCCGATGCCACCGGTTCCACGCTTTTGAACCAAAAAGAGGACGGCGAGAATCGCGACGGCGATGGGGATGATCAGGCTGTCGAGAGCGGTGGTGGATTCCTTCACGCCTTCGACGGCGGAGAGCACCGAGATGGCCGGCGTGATGAGTCCGTCTCCATACAGCAATGCGGTCCCGAAAATGCCGAGCATGATGGCAACACCGATACGACGACTTCCCTCGCCTTTGGGCATGATCATGGCCGTGAGGGCGAGAATTCCACCTTCACCGTGGTTGTCGGCGCGCATGACGAAGACCAAGTACTTGATCGAGATGATGATGACGAGGGCCCAGAAGGCCAACGACGCGACGCCCATGGCATAGACACTGTTACTGGCATCGAGATGATGCTCCTCGAACGCCTCGCGAAACGCATACAGGGGCGACGTGCCGATGTCGCCGTACACGATTCCGAGCGCTCCCAGTGCCAAAGCCCCCATACTCACGGCGTGTCCGCCGTGGGAGTCGTGTCCGCCGGATTCGCTCGTCGACGGCGAACCATCGTGCAGGTCGGTGACCGACCTTTGTTCGGAATTCACGTGGCGATGCTACCCATCGACCTGCTCACGGGGTGGAGTCGGGCTCTAGCCTTTGCCTCATGAAGACCCGTACGTTGCTGCTCTTGTCGGTGGCGTGTGGGTTGATGATTCTTCTCGCGGGTGGGGTGAAGCTGTTCCAAGTGGCCACGGACCGAACCGACGTCGAGGTGTTGTCGCTGGGTGAGGCGGCGATGGTGGGGGACATGGACGTGACCGTCATCTCCATCGAGAACACCGACTCCGGGGTCGTTGCCGTCGTCGAGATGTCGGGCGTGGCGGGTGCCGAGGTGCTGGACGGTTGGTCGATGCTGGGTGACGGCGAATTGAGCGAACCATCCGGGGCGGTGGCCGACGGAGCCTGTGATGCGTCGTCGGTGGTGCCCGCCGACGGTGAGGTCGTTCGTTGCTCGTTGCGGTTCCCCGCCGTGGACGCCGAGCAGTACGTCGCGTACCAGCGCGGTGGCGAACTTCGCCGCTGGGCACCCTGAACCGCCTCGACCTGCTCGTGGACGGCCCCATCCATCGCATGAAATGGGTCATGAGCCCCGTGAGGAGACCCCCTCGACGGCTACCGTTGGTCTTCGCACAGCGCCACGGGCGCATGGATGTCGGAGGTGGTCCGTACGGCCGAGCAATTTGACCTGGTGGTGATCGGCGGCGGTCCCGGTGGTTACGGTGCCGCGCTGTACGCGGCGTCGGCCGGGATGAACGTGGCTCTCGTCGAGCGCGACGCGTTGGGCGGCACATGTTTGAACCGTGGGTGCATCCCCGCCAAGGCGTTCCTCGAGACCGCCGCGGTGTTCCGGCACGTCGCTCATGCCGCCGACTTCGGAATCGAGTCGTCCACACCAGCGGTGAACTTCGCCACCACCCAGGCTCGCAAGCGCAAGATCGTCGAGGGCTTGGTGAAGGGCATCGGTGGCATGTGCAAGGCCCGCAAGGTCACCGTGTTCAACGGCACCGGTTCCTTGGGAGCCAATCGCACCGTCACCGTGGCGATGGCCGACGGGTCGAGCGCGGTCGTTCAAGGTGCGCACGTGATTTTGGCCGCCGGTTCGGTTCCGCGAACCATTCCGGGATTCGATCGCGGTGGACCGATCATGACGAGTGACGAAGTGCTCGACCTCGATCATGTTCCGGCTCGCGTCGCGGTCATTGGTGGCGGTGCCATCGGATGCGAGTTCGCCTCGACGTTCGCCGACCTCGGCGCGACGGTGACCATTCTCGAAGGTCTGCCCAAGATCCTTCCCGGTCTCGACACCGACGTGGCGAACGTGGTCGTGAAGTCGTTCAAGAAGAAGAACATCGACATTCGCACCGGTGTCGCGGTGAAGAGCCATGCCCCGACCGCATCGGGCGGCACCGTGGTCACCTTCGGCGAGGGAGAAACCCTCGAGGTCGATGCGGTGGTGGTGTCGGTCGGTCGACGCCCGTTCGCCGACCTTCTCGGTCTGCAGGGAACCGCGGTGGCCGTCAGCGACCGAGGTTTCGTCGAAGTCGACGCGTGGTGTCGCACGGCCGAGCCCGGCGTGTACGCCATCGGAGACCTCATCAACACTCCGCAGTTGGCGCACGTCGGTTACGCCGAAGCGATCCTGGCCGTGAAGCACATGTTGGGTGAGAACCCGATTCCCATCGCGTACGACCGCGTCCCGTGGGCCATCTATTGCCATCCGGAAGTGGCGTGGGCCGGACCGGGCGAGGATGCGGCCAAGGCGGCGGGCCTCGATGTGGTGGTGGCCAAGCACCAGTTCCGCGCGAACAGTCGCGCGCAAATCCTGGGCGAGATCGACGGCCTGGTGAAGATCGTCGCCAAGAAGAACGCCGACGGCACGGCGGGACAAATTCTGGGCGTTCACATGGTGGGCCCGTGGGTGACCGAACAGCTGTCGGGCGGCTATCTGGCGGTGAACTGGGAAGCCACCGTCGACGAGGTGGCCGAGTTCATCCAGCCGCATCCGAGTTTGAGCGAACTCTTCGGTGAGACCGTCCTGTCGATGACCGGACGTAGCCTGAACGCCTAGACGGCTCTCGCCGTAGAACTCATTCATCAGCCGGCAACGAAACGAAACTCGCGCGACGAAATCAGGAACGAAGGACGACACGAACATGGCAGAGGTAACGCTCCCGCAACTTGGTGAAACCGTCACCGAAGGAACCATCACGCGATGGTTCAAGAAGGTGGGCGACAACGTGGCCGCCGACGAGCCGTTGTTCGAAGTGTCGACCGACAAGGTCGACACCGAGGTTCCGTCGCCGATCGCCGGTGTGTTGCTGGAGATCCGCGTACCCGAAGGCGACACCGTTCCGGTGGGTGCCGTGATCGCCGTCGTGGGCGCCGCCGGTTCGGCCCCCGCGCCCGCACCTGCACCGGCCGCTCCGGCACCCGCACCTGCACCCGCGCCCGCTCCGGCACCGGCACCGGCACCGGCGCCCGCTCCGGTTGCTGCACCGGCTCCGGCGCCTGCCCCCCCACGGTCGCCACTGCCCGGTTCACCGCCGCGGTGAGCGCC
>RHCK01000211.1 GCA_010030605.1 Acidimicrobiia bacterium | reverse complement strand
AAGGACTGAACGCCGCGTGGCAACAGCCAAGATCAAAGTAAGCGACCTCGCCAAGAAGCTCGGTATGACGAATGCCGAATTGCTGGAATTGTGCAAGGTGGAACAAATCGCCGCGAAGGGACCGAGTTCTCCGTTGGTGGATGCTTTCGCGCAGTTGCTCGAACGCAAGGCAAAAGCCCAAGGCCTCGTCCGTGACGCTCAGCCCGAAGAGGTGAAGCCCGCCAAAGCCACGAAGTCGACGACAACCAAGTCGTCATCGAAGACCACGAAGACGTCGGATGAGGGCGCGACCGACGCCGACGCGTCGACGGACACGACCGACACCGCGCCGGCACCGACGAAGAAGACCGCGGCCAAGAAGGTCGCCACGGACGACTCTGCCGAGTCGTCCTCGAGCGCCGCGACGACGTCCGATGCCTCGACGGCCGACGCGACGACATCGTCGGCTGACACCGCGACCCCGACGGTCGCGCCGGCGGTCACCAGCGATTCGGCGCCCGCCGTGAAGTCCAGTCGGGTCATTTCGGGTCGCGATGCGACCAAGGAAATGCCCCGTCCGGCCGCTCCGGTGGCTCGTCCCGAGGCCCCCCGTCCGTCCGCACCTCCGGCTCCTCCGGCGGCCCGGACCGCACCGCCCGCACCTCCGCGGCCGTTGTCGCCGTCGGGTCGTCCGGTTCCGCCGCCGCCGCCTGGTCGACCGATGTCAGCGTCGGGTCGTCCGGTTCCGCCGCCGCCCGGTGGTCCGCGCACGGCTCCGCCGCCCGGTTCACGTCCGAGTGGCGCGGGCTATGGCGGTCCGCGCACCGGTGCACCGCGTCCCGCGGGTGCCTTTGGTGGTCCGCGTCCCGGTGGTGGACGTCCTGGCGGAGCACCCGGAGCCTTTGGTGGTCCGCGTCCCGGTGGTGGTCCCGGTGGCCCCGGTGGCCCTGGTGGTGGTCGTCCCGGCGGACCCGGTGGTGGTCGTCCCGGTGGTGGAGCTCGACCCAGTGGTGGTCGTCGCGCCCCGCGCAGCGGTGGTCGTCGCCGCCGTCGTGGAGAGGAAGAGCTGCAGCCCTCGATGCAGAGCTACAGCGCCACGGGAGCACCGGTCCCCGAGGGAACGGTGGTCGTCGAGCGCGGTGTCTCGGCTCAGGAGTTCGCGCCGCGCTTGAACCGCACCGCGGCCGACGTGGTGTTGTTCCTCATGAAGAACGGCGAAATGGTGACTGCCACCATGACCCTCACCGACGAACAGATGGAACTGTTCGCTCTCGAGATCGGCGCCGAGATTCTTCTGGTCGAACCCGGTCAGCAAGAAGAGTTGGAACTGCAGGCTCTGTTCGATGACAGCGACGATGACGACGAGGCCGCCCAGGCCGCGCGTCCGCCGGTGATCACCGTCATGGGTCACGTCGACCACGGTAAGACCACCTTGCTCGACAAGATTCGTAATGCGAACGTGGTGTCGGGCGAAGCCGGTGGAATCACCCAGCACATCGGTGCGTATCAGGTGGACCAGAACGGCAAGAAGGTGACGTTCATCGACACCCCCGGCCACGCAGCGTTCACCCAAATGCGAGCGCGCGGTGCGCAAGTCACCGACATCGTCGTGTTGATGGTGGCCGCCGACGACGGTGTGATGCCTCAAACCATCGAAGCCATCAGTCACGCTCGCGCGGCCGGTGTGCCGATGGTCGTGGCCATCAACAAGATCGACAAGGAGAACGCCGACGTTCAGCGCGTGCTGGCACAGTTGGCCGAGCAGGAACTCGTTCCCGAGTCCTGGGGTGGCGACACCATTTGCGTCGAGATGTCGGCTCAACAGAACTTGGGCGTCGACGACCTCATCGAACAATTGACGCTGGTCGCCGAAGTCGAGGAGCTCACCGCGAACCCGACGGGTCGCGCCAAGGGCGTGGTGCTCGAGGCCAACCTCGACACCGGACGTGGTCCGGTGGCCACGATCCTCGTCGACAAGGGAACTCTGAAGGTGGGCGATCCCATCGTGGCCGGTGGTGCATGGGGTCGCGTGCGCGCGATGATCGACGACAAGGGTAAGCAAATCAAGGAAGCCGGTCCGTCGACGCCGGTGCAGGTGCTCGGTTTGTCGAGCGTGCCCAACGCCGGTGACGAATTCCGCGTCGCCCCGGACGAAAAGACCGCTCGCACCGTGGGTGAGGCGCGCGAACAACGTCTGCGGGCCAAGGCTCAGCGCGGTGATGCGCGCGTGCAACGCGGCGTGAAGTTGGAGGACGTGTTCTCCCAGATTCAGGCCGGCGAAGTGGCCACCTTGAACCTGGTTCTGAAGGCCGACGTGCAAGGTTCGCTCGAAGCCGTCACCGAGAGCTTGAAGCGCCTCGAACGAGACGAAGTGAAGTTGGCGTTCGTCCACCGTGCGGTGGGCGGTGTCACCGAGAACGACATCACGCTCGCCGCGGCCACCAATGCCACCATCATCGGCTTCAACGTTCGTCCGGACCGCAAGGCCCGAGATCTGGCCGAGGCCGAGCACGTGGAGATTCGTACCTACGAAATCATCTACAAGCTTCTCGAGGACATCGAGAGCGCCATGGTCGGCATGCTCGCTCCCGAATTCGAGGAAGTCGTCACCGGCGAAGCCGAAGTGCGCGAGGTCTTCCGCGTGCCCAAGATCGGTGCGATCGCCGGTTGTTACGTGCGGTCGGGCCAGATCACGCGTGGCACCAAGGTGCGCTTCCTTCGCGAGGGCGTCATCATCTGGAAGGGCGCCATCACCTCGTTGCGTCGTTTCAAGGACGACGTGCGCGAGGTCCGCGAAGGATTCGAATGCGGTATCGGATTGTCCGACTTCCAGGATCTGAAGCAGGGCGACCTCATCGAAACGTTCGAAGAGAAGCTCGTCGTCCGTACCTGATAGTCGTCCGTACCTGATAGCCATCCGCACCTGATTTCGGAGGTTCGAAAATGTCCGATTCGCAAGCAGCCGATCTCGAGTTCTTCTTCGACCCGGTGTGTCCGTGGGCATGGATCACGTCGCGTTGGGTCGAAGAGGTCAAGTCGCAACGTGGCTACGACGTTCGGTGGCGTTTCATCTCGTTGAAACTGTTGAACGCCAACAACACCGCCGAGTGGTATTCGGATCAGTACAAGCGTTGGCACGCCATGGGTCACGAAGCTCTCCGAGTGGCGGCGCGCATCGACGCGCAGTTGGGCAACGAAGCCGTGGGACATTTCTATTCGGTGCTCGGCACCGAAGGTCACAACAAAGGACGCCGCGATGATTTCGCCGCCAGCACGCGGTCGTTCGTTGGTGAGGTTCTCTCGATCGCGGGACTGGAATCCGGATTGATCGAGGCGGCGTTCGACGAATCGCTCGATGCGGTGATTTCCGCCGACACCGAGTTGGCACTCTCGCGCACCGGACGCGACGTGGGCACTCCGATTCTCACGTTCCGTCCCGGTGCGGCCGATGAGGGGTCGTTCTT
>RHCK01000022.1 GCA_010030605.1 Acidimicrobiia bacterium | reverse complement strand
CCACCACCACCGAGGCTCCGAGGGCGAGAAAGACGCGTCGAGAAATCGGTTGGCTCATGACCGAATCTTGTCAGACCGAACAGTGGACCGATGACGATCGGGTCGTTCGGCCCATTCAGCATCAAGCCCGGTCATATGAGCATCTCCACGGGGTTCGAACCGAGACCCACCCGGACATCGGCGAGGAGGAACACATGCGGAACGGGCGACCGCCGATCATTTCTGAAGTTTTCGTGTTGGCAACGTTGATGGTGATGATGTCATCGTGTGGTCGACCAGGTGGAGTGGTGGTGGATGCACCCATCAAACCCGGACCAACTTCCACGTCGATCGTGCCGACAACTCCCATTTCGATTGTGACGTCGACCGTTCCACATGAAACGTTCGAGACGTCACTCGTTGCCGAGGCGTTCGATGCACTGATGACGACCCGCGTTCGATGCGGGCGTCGACCGCGTGATTGCGTCATCGACGATCTCGCCGTTCCGGGCTCGGATCTACATCGCGAGCTGACGGATCTCATGGAGAAACGCACGAGCGCCGGAATCGTTGCATCGTCTCGCGGATCTCTTCGGTATCGCATCGAGTCGACGAAAATCGACGGCGACATCGCATCGATCACCACCTGCCTTCTCGACGACACGGTTCTTCTGATGGAGGGCGCGGTGTTCGACGATTCGCGCGTGAGTGCCATCACCGATTGGACCATGACCTTGACCCTCGACGGCTGGAGATGGACGTCCTGGCGCGCGACCCAATGGACGAACGAGGAGGACCTGTGCGGTTTCGGAGCTTGATCGTTCCTCTCGTCCTGATGACCGTGGTGGGGTTGGTCTTCAGCGATGTGCACCGGCAGGCGTTGGCCGCCGACACTTCGGGAGGAACGTCCGACGGCGTCATCTGGTCCGGTGTTCAGGCCGGTTCCCCGTCGAACACGACATCGTCGAGTGGTTCCACCTGCACTTGGCAACTCATGGTCACCTACGACGCGAACATCGGTCTCACCACGAACATCTCGAAAGTCGTCGACGGCATCCGTTACGACTTGTACGAGAAGCGCTGTGCCGGCACTTCCACCAGTGTCTGGATTCCCCGCCTCGGCGCTTCACAGGTGGCGCGCAGTGCCGCGGTGTTGGTGCAAGCTCGCTTGCCATCGCCCACGGCATCGTTCGCGCCGGCCCCGACGTCGATGGTCGTGAAGGCGCCCACGTGGTTCTGGGTCGATCCGAGTTGGTGGACCCCAGTGATGGCAACCGCGTGGATCCCCACGATCTTCGGTCCGTTGTGGTCACGGGCCACCGCCACCCCGACGCGCTTGTTGTTCTTCACGCAAGATGACGGGACGACCGATGGCAACAACGTCGGTTCGACATCGTGCTTCGGTCCGGGATGGATCTGGGATGTGACCCTCGGAGACGACGCGATGTCACCGTGTATGTACACGTATCAACATTCGTCCGCCTCGCGGCCCATGGGAACGTTTCTCGGAGTCGTCGGGGTGGAGTGGCGTATCACGTGGACGTCGAGCACTGGAGCGGGCGGAGACCTTCCGTCGTTCACCACGATGGCGTACGTGTGGAACCGCGTGGACGAACTTCAGGCCTTGGTGGGTTGAGCACGAGGTACGCGTTGCGACCACAACACGCCAACGATCACCAATGCCGCGCCCAACAACTGCACCGGCTTCAACGTCTCGTCGAGAATCAGCACCACCCAGATCAAGGTGAGAACCGGCTCGGTGGTGGCCACCAAGGCCGCCGACGACGGACCCAACCGCCGCACTCCGAGAAAGAACGCCATGCTCGCCAGCACGGTGCTGATGGCGGCCAACCCGATTGCCGACCCGTATCCACCGAACGTGTTCGGGGCGTCGAAAGGCCACGAAATCGCCGCGGCCACCACGGCGAACGTGAGCGAACCGGTGAGGCTCCACGCCGATGCCACCAAGCCGTCTCCCCCGTCGCTGACCAATCGTTCGCTATAGAGAACGTAGGCGGCGTACGTGAGCGCGTTGCCGAGGGTGAACAGCAAACCCACGACCGTTGCGCCTCCGGTGCCGTCCAACACCTCGGGCACCGTGAGCGCGATGCCGAGCATCGTGATCAAAACGGCCATCCACACTTGCCGACTGGCCGGTCGACCGAGCAACGTCGAACCAACGGCAACCATCGCCGGATAGGTGTAGATGATGACGATGTAGAGCGCGCCGGGAAGTTGATCGAGTCCGGCAAAGGCCAACCACGCAACACCACCGAACAACACGCCCGCGCTGAAACGGGGGAACCAGGCCACCGACAACGGGCCCGGCCCCCCGAACCGTGCCCGAATCACCACCACGACCCACGCGAGAGGAACCGCGAGGAGGAAGCGCCACAACAGCACATCGACGGAGTCGAGTTCCTCGAGCACGTTCTTGCCGAAGATCGTGAACATCGAATAGGCGGCGGCGCTCAGCACCATCCATGCGATCCCGATTCGCTGGGAATGTTCCTTGGCATGTTCATCGACACTCGACACGAGCACCTGACGCTAGATGATCACGCTGGACGAACCACCGACCATCGACCACCGGCAATGAGTCTCAGGTCAGCGAACGATCGGAGACGAAATCGGCCGCATGGCGCAACAGCAAATCCTCGAGCGCGCTGGCTGTCATCGGTCGGGCATACAGGTGACCCTGATGGGTGGTGCAGCCGAGAGCCAACAAGGCGTCGGCCTGCGATCCGGTTTCGACTCCGTCAGCGGACACGGCCAGACCGAGATCACGCGCCAGATGAACCATCGCCCGCACGACGGCCCGATCGTTGGGGTGCGAGGTGAGTGCGTCGACGTGCAAACGATCGACACGAATCTCGTCGAGAGGCAGCGTGCGAATCATCGACAACGATGCTCCTCCCCGACCGGCGTCTTCCAAACAGACGCGCGCTCCCATGCGACGCATCTCGGTGAGCACGCCCGCGGCACCGGCGACGTCTCCGAGCACGGCGGCCTCGTAGATGTCGAGGGTGAGAATCGTGGGGTCGATGCCCGTGAAGTACGACTGCACCTGACCGTCGCGCCAAGCGCGCGGTGTGCAGCGGTGCGGAAGATTCACCCGGAAACGAAATCCCGAAGGAAGCCCGAGGGCGGTCAACCGACGGATGACCGGTCGGGCCTGCTGCATGATGACGCTGGTGAGTCGTTCGAGGGTGCTGGCATCCTCGGCCATGGTGAGCATCTCGGCCGCATTCGCGATGGAGCCATCGCGCTTCAACCAGCGAGCCAGAATCTCCGCTCCGACCAACTTTCCGGTGGATGCGTCGTATTCGGGTTGGAAGAACGGCACCACGTCACCGGAATCGATGGATCGGCGCAACGCGCGCTCTTCGTGGGTGCGACGTTGCATGTCGGCGCGGACCTCGGCGGTGAACACTTCGATTCGATCGCGACCGGCGTCCTTGGCTCGATGCAGGGCAGCGTTCGCGAAGCCGACGATGGAGCTCGGTGTGTCGTCATCTTGTGGTCCGATCGCGATACCGACGCTGGCCGACACGCGCACCAGTCGACCGGCGAGTTCGAGTGGTTCGCCCACGGAACGCGCGAGGCGCTCGGCGACGGCCACCACGCGCTCGACGCTAGACGCATCATTCATCACCACCACGAATTCGTCGCCACCAAGACGACCGGCGGTGCATCCATCGGGCAGGACCGCGGAAATGCGTCGGCCCATGACGGTGAGCAGTTGGTCGCCCGCACCGTGACCGAGCGAATCATTGATGCTCTTGAAGCGGTCGATGTCCATGAACAACACGGCGATGGGGGAGTACGCCGTGGCGTTGGCCAGAGTCGATTCGAGTCGATCCATGAATCCGCCCCGGTTGAGCAGACCGGTCATGGCGTCGTGGGTGGCGACATGAGCCAGGTTCTGATGGGCGGCCAGGATGCGGGAATTCTCGTCCTCGAGCTGGTTGGCCAGGTCCAGGGCACCACGGCGTCGACGGTCGACAATGACCAGCCCAGCGAGGGCCATGACTCCGGTGACAGCCAACAGAACGTCGAGCACGCAGGAGTATCGGCCCCAGCGAGTCGGGCCTTGACCAGTTTCTCGTGACCAGTTTCTTCGGGCCGCTCCCGTCGACCGCGCCATGGTCGCGGGATGACCCGACCACAAAGTGACAAATGTTTAGTCGTGATGACTAAAGAAATGACACTTTCGAGTTGCGATGACCCTCTCGACCCCCTAACTTGATACGCAATGACGCAGGATCCCCCACCCCCCGGGGGATTCGGCGTCAGTCCATCACCCCCACTTTCACGACATCAGGAGAAACCCCCATGGCCAAGGCAGTCGGAATCGACCTCGGAACCACCAACTCAGTCGTCGCCGTTCTCGAGGCGGGCGACCCGGTGGTCATCCCCAACTCGGAGGGTGCCCGCACCACCCCGTCGGTGGTGGCCTTCAGCAAGGCCGGCGAAGTGCTGGTCGGTGAAGTCGCCAAGCGTCAGGCCATCACGAACCCCGATCGCACCTTCCGCTCCATCAAGCGCCACATGGGTGAGGGTTGGCGCAGCGACGACGTGGACGGAAAGAAGTACACGCCGCAGGAGATCAGTGCGCGCACGCTCATGAAGTTGAAGCGCGACGCCGAGGCGTATCTGGGCGACACGGTCACTCAGGCGGTCATCACCGTTCCGGCGTACTTCGACGACGCACAGCGCACCGCCACCAAGGAGGCCGGCCAGATTGCCGGTCTCGAGGTGTTGCGCATCATCAACGAACCCACCGCGGCCGCACTCGCCTACGGCCTCGACAAGGGTTCGGAAGACGAGACCGTGCTGGTGTTCGACCTCGGTGGTGGAACGTTCGACGTCTCCGTGCTCGAGATCGGCGATGGAGTGTTCGAGGTGAAGAGCACCCATGGCGACACCGTTCTCGGCGGTGACGACTGGGATCAGCGCATCATCGACTGGCTCGTCGCCCAGTTCAAGAGCGCGCACGGCGTCGATCTGGCGAACGATCGCATGGCCACGCAGCGTCTGAAGGAAGCGGCCGAAAAGGCCAAGATCGAACTGAGCCAGGTGCAGCAAACGCAGATCAATCTGCCGTTCATCACCGCCACTCCCGAAGGTCCGTTGCACCTCGACGAAACCCTCTCGCGCTCGAAGTTCCAGGAAATGACGGCCGACCTCATCGAGCGTTGTCGTATTCCGTTCGAGCAAGCGATCAAGGACGCCGGACTCACCAAGGGTCAAATCAACCACGTCATTCTCGTCGGTGGTTCCACGCGCATGCCCGCGGTTCAGGACCTCGTTCAGTCGCTCACCGGCAAGGAGCCGAACAAGAGCGTGAACCCGGACGAAGTGGTGGCCATCGGTGCCGCCGTGCAGGCCGGTGTCTTGAAGGGTGACGTGAAGGATGTTCTTCTTCTCGACGTCACACCGTTGTCGCTCGGCATCGAGACCAAGGGTGGCGTCATGACGAAGCTCATCGAGCGCAACACCACGATTCCCACGAAGCGCACCGAGGTGTTCTCCACCGCGGTCGATATGCAACCCTCGGTCGAGATCCACGTGTTACAGGGCGAGCGCGAGATGGCGGCGTACAACAAGACGTTGGGCAAGTTCCAGCTGGTCGATCTGCCGCCGGCACCGCGCGGTGTTCCCCAGATCGAAGTCACCTTCGACATCGACGCCAACGGAATCGTGCACGTGTCGGCCAAGGACCGCGCCACCAACAAGGAGCAGTCGATGACCATCAGCGGTCAGAGCACTCTCTCCAAGGACGACATCAACCAAATGGTGAAAGACGCCGAGGCTCACGCCGAAGAAGACCGTCAGCGTCGCGAGGAAGCCGAAGTGCGCAACAACGCCGACTCGTTGGTGTACCAAACGGAGAAGGTTTTGCGCGAGCAAGGCGACAAGGTGTCGGCCGAGGAGAAGTCCGCCGTCGAAGCACCGTTGGCCACGTTGAAGTCGGCGCTCGAGAGCAACGACACGGCCAGCATCAAGGCGGCCACCGAGGCTCTGATGTCGGCCAGTCAGGCGTTCAGTCAGAAGCTGTACGAGGCCGCGGCACGCGACGCGAATGCGGCCGGCACGTCGGCTTCGGGCCAGAGTGCGGCTCCCAATGACGACGAGATCGTCGACGCCGAGATCGTCGACGGCGACAACTGATCGTCGTCATGTCCGAAGAAATCATCGAACCCACCAACGACGAGGTCGTCGAGACGTCCAGCGTCGAGACATCGGCGGTCGACATCGAGAAGCTTCTCGAAGAGCGCAATCAATATCTGGAACTCGCGCAACGCGTACAGGCCGATTTCGAGAACTATCGGAAGCGCGTGAGTGCGCAAACCGCCGACGATGTCGATCGCGCCACTGGTCGCATCGCCGAGGCACTGTTGCCGGTGCTCGACGCGTGTGAGGCAGCGTTCGTGGCGCATCCCGCCGAAGTCGAACCGTTGTTCAACCTGCTTTTGGGGGAACTCAAGAAGCAAGGTCTCGAGGCCATGAATCTGCATGGTCAACCTTTTGATCCGGCGTTGGCCGAAGCGGTGATGCAGGAGCCGGCCGACGGTGACGGTGATGGAACAACAGTTGTCGTCGACGTCCTGCGCAGTGGCTACACATGGAAGGGCCGGGTGTTGCGCGCGGCCCTCGTGAAGGTCAAGGGCTGAGGAGCGCACCAACATGACCGCGCAGCGCGAATGGTACGAAAAGGACTATTACGCGGTGCTCGGTGTCGCCCAGGATGCGGCGCCCAAGGAGATCACCAAGGCCTATCGCAAATTGGCGCGCGAGAATCACCCCGACGCCAAGCCGGGTGATGCCGCCGCCGAGGAGCGTTTCAAGGAAATCTCGGCCGCCTACGACGTGCTGAGTGACGAGACCAAGCGCAAGGAATACGACGAGGTTCGTCGCTTGGGTCCGATGGCCGGCGGCATGGGCGGTATGAGGTTCAACACCGGTGGCGACGGAGCGTTCGACGACATCTTTCGCATGTTCTCCGGTGGTCGCAGTCGTGGAGGTGGCGGAGTCGGGCCGCGTCGGGGCAACGATCTCGAGGCCACGTTGCGCCTCGATTTCATCGAGGCGGCCCACGGGGTCACGACCTCGGTGCATCTCACCAGTGACGCGCGATGCGAGACGTGCAATGGCAGTGGCGCGCGGCCGGGTACGACGGCCAAAACCTGCGGCCAATGCGGCGGCCGTGGTCAGGTCGATGACAACCAGGGCTTCTTCTCGTTCGCCTCGCCGTGCGCGCGTTGCGGTGGAACGGGCAACATCATCGAAACGCCCTGTGGTGTGTGTCGTGGATCCGGAATCGAAAAGCGCAATCGTGAGGTGAAAGTTCGCGTACCCGCGGGCGTGGCCGACGGACAACGCATTCGTCTGCCCGGAAAGGGCACACCCGGACGCAACGGTGGCCCGTCGGGCGACCTGTTCATTGTTTGTCAGGTGGGCACGCATCGCCTCTTCGCGCGTGACGGTGAGAACCTCACGGTGAAGGTGCCCATCACCTTCGCCGAAGCCGCCCTCGGCGCCGACATTCAGGTGCCGACATTGTCGGGTGATCGCGTGACACTGCGCGTGAAACCGGGGACGCAGAGCGGCACTCGTCATCGTGTTAAGGGCCGCGGCATCGAGACCACGAAACACCGCGGAGATCTGATCGTCACGGTTGAAGTGGTGGTTCCGACCGAACTCACCGACGAACAACGCGCCGCCATTGAAACGTTGGCCGCCGCGACCGGCGATTCGACACGCCAGCACCTCTTCACGGAGCAACGAACATGAGCAACGCGAACGATCGTGCGATTTATGTGATCTCGGTGGCCGCCCAGTTGGCGGGCATGCATCCGCAAACGTTGCGCATCTACGAGCGACGCGGCCTGTTGCAGCCCGCGCGAACGCAGGGCGGCAACCGCCGCTACAGCGACATCGACATCGCTCGATTGAGGCGTATCGCCGAACTCACCGCCGAAGGCATGAACGTGGAGGGCATTCGTCGGGTGATGGCCCTCGAGGCCGAGGTGGCTCGACTGCGCGACGAAGTCGATCAGTTGCGTCTTCTCGCGGCTCATGCCATCAGTGAGCACGAACGTCGCACGCACGGCGAGATCGTTCCGCTTCGACAGGGCGTCGCCGTGTTCGGCCAGGTTCCTTCCGTTTTCCGCCGGGACAACAAGGGCTGACATGGCGATCGCACCCGACTACCAGCCGTACGTGGCGGGACCATTCCGTTGGCGATTGGCCTTGCGGCCCCTCGATCTCTCCGACTGGATTCAGATTGGTGACGACTACGACCACGAGATGGACGCCAAGTCCGTGGTGTTGAGTGAGCACCACGACACGGTGGTGGCAGTCATCGACGGCATCGAGGACGAGGCCGCCGAGATTCTGCGTCATCTTTGCGATCACCTGTGTGCAACGTGGCCGACGTGGTTCGTTCGCGAAGGAAACGAGATCGTGAACCGTCGCCGCAACGAGCGTTGGCCCATCGCGCCCTCGGCCGATGGGTCGTGGGCGTTGCATCCGCTCGATATCGCCGGTCGTCTGGTGCAAGAAGACATGGCGCTATTGGTGAAACGAGACGGTGGTCCGATTTTTGGAGGCGGCACCGTGTGTTTCCCCAATCGCTGGAATCTGTCGTCGAAACTCGGACTCACGATGGCCGAGGTGCACGCGCCCGTCGATCGACTGAACGAACAGTTGCGTGAGCCCATTGATTCGTTCTTCGAGCGCCTCTCGGTCGACAAGCCGTTCTGGAGGTTGGGGTGGGGCGTTCTCGATACCGACGATCCGTATCAGCCGATGGATGGAACCGCATCGGAACCGCCCCCGTTGCCGGTGGTTGGTGACCCCACCGCCGGAGATCGCCTCTTCCTACGGGTGGAACGCGAAACCTTGCGGCGATTCCCCGAAACCGAATGCGTGCTCTTCACCATTCGGACATACATCCGTCCTCTTTCGCATCTGGTCGAACGTCCCGAGGATGCACGACGATTGGCTGAAGCATTGAGTCAGCTTCCCGACGATGTTCGGGATTACAAGCAGACCACCGAACTCACCGCGGCCGCGGTGCATTGGTTGAGCGAGGTGTCCGGAAACCAAGCACATTCCCCCGGAGGTCGGTGACATGACGTTGAATCCGAAGAACTGGACCCACAAGACCCAAGAGGCCGTGTCGACGGCGATCGATCAGGCCAAGTCGTTGTCGAACCCGGAACTCACCGGCGACCACGTGATGGCGGCGCTCATGCGTCAAGAAGACACCATCACGCCGGCGGTGCTCGCCAAGTTGGGCCTCGCGCCATTAATGATTCGCAATCAGGCCGATGAGCGGGTGTCCAAGCTTCCCAAGGCGTACGGCGGTGACGAGCCCCGCATGAATCGTGAGCTCAACAACATCTTCGAGATGGCCGAGCGGTGCCAGAAGGACCTGAAGGACGATTACCTCAGCGTCGAACACTTGCTGTTGGCCATGAATCAACGACTCGGTGTGGGTAGTGAGGAACTTCTTCAAGCGTTGCGCGACGTGCGCGGAAGTCATCGAGTGACCGATCAGAATCCCGAAGAAAAGTTCCAAGCACTCGAGAAGTACGGACAAGACCTCACGAAGCGCGCACGCGAGGGAAAGATCGATCCGGTGATCGGTCGGGACGACGAGATCCGCCGAGTCATTCAGGTGCTGAGTCGTCGCACCAAGAACAACCCGGTGCTCATCGGTGAACCCGGCGTTGGCAAGACGGCCATCGTCGAGGGCCTGGCCCGTCGAATCGCCGACGGCGACGTGCCCGAGGGTCTGAAGAACAAGCGCCTCATCTCTCTCGACATTGCCAGTCTTCTGGCCGGAGCCAAATACCGCGGCGAATTCGAGGAACGGTTGAAGGCGGTTTTGAAGGAAATCACCGATGCCGCTGGTGAAGTGATCACGTTCGTCGACGAACTGCACACCATCGTTGGTGCGGGCGGGGCCGAGGGCGCCATGGACGCCGGGAACATGATCAAGCCGATGTTGGCCCGCGGTGAGTTGCGCATGATCGGAGCCACCACGCTCGACGAGTATCGCAAGTACATCGAGAAGGATCCGGCTCTCGAGCGTCGCTTCCAGCAGGTGTACGTGGGCGAGCCCACCGTGGAGGACACCATCGCGATTTTGCGCGGGCTCAAAGAGCGCTACGAGGTACACCACGGCGTTCGCATCCAGGACTCGGCGTTGGTGAGTGCCGCGGTGCTCTCTGACCGTTACATCACCAGTCGTTTTCTTCCCGATAAAGCCATTGACCTCGTCGACGAAGCGGCGAGCAAGTTGCGTATCGAGATTGACTCACTTCCCACGGAGATCGACATCGTCGAGCGTCGAATGTTGCAACTCGAGATCGAGAAAGTGGCACTCGAAAAAGAGACCGATCCCGCGTCGGTCGAGCGTTTGGGATCGCTCGAGGACGAGTTGGCCTTGCTCAAGATTCAAAGTGCCGACATGCGCGAACATTGGCAACAGGAAAAAGATGCCATCGCCGCCATTCGAAACCTGAAAGAAGAGTTGGAACAACTGCGCAGCGCGGTGGAACGAGAAACCGACCTCAACGTGGCGGCCGAGATTCGTTACGGACGCATTCCCGAGCTCGAACGACGCATCTCGGAAGCGACGTCGCACCTGGATGAGTTGCAAACCGGCAACCGCATGCTGAAAGAAGAGGTCGACGCCGAAGACATCGCCGAGGTGGTGAGCAAAGCGACCGGCGTTCCCGTCACCCGTCTGATGGAGGGTGAGATGGCGAAGTTGGTTCATCTCGAGGATCTACTGCATCGGCGAGTGATCGGTCAGAACGAAGCGGTGACGGCGGTATCCAACGCAATTCGCCGGAGCCGTGCCGGGTTGAGCGATCCGAATCGTCCCATCGGATCTTTCCTCTTCCTCGGTCCGACGGGTGTGGGCAAGACCGAACTGGCTCGAGCGGTGGCCGAGTTCCTGTTCGATGATGAGCGAGCCATGGTGCGTATCGACATGGGTGAGTACATGGAGAAGCATTCGGTTTCTCGATTGGTGGGTGCTCCTCCCGGATATGTCGGGTATGACGAGGGTGGCCAACTCACCGAAGCAGTGCGTCGCCGCAGTTACAGCGTGGTGTTGCTGGA
>RHCK01000210.1 GCA_010030605.1 Acidimicrobiia bacterium | reverse complement strand
GTGCAGATCGCCGGATCGTCCGGGATGGCCGGAATTCCAGCGAATGCCACCGCGGTCTATGTCAACATCACCTCGGTCGCGGCGTCGGCGTGGGGATGGTTGGCGGTATGGCCCACGGGGAACTTGCGACCCGACGTGTCGAACGTGAATTGGCCCGGGGGCACCGATGTTCCGAACATGGCGATCGTCGCTCTTGGCACGAACGGAACACTTCAGCTGTACAACGATCCGGCGGTCAGTGGTTCCACGTCGACCCACGTGTTGATCGACGTGATGGGTTACGTCGTCTGAGCCTCAACCGAGGTCGGTGATCACGCTCGTCAATGATCGTTCGAACGCATCTAGGCCGAACTCTTCGGCCCGACTCTGAGCCGATTCGGACATCAATCGGCGCAGCGACTCGTCGTTCATCAAACGCCGGGTGCAAGCAATCAATTCGTCGAGTGTGTGCCAATGGAAGCCATCCACTCCATGGCGGACGATTTCTGCCGGGCCCGCGGCACCGAACACCACGGGCACCGCCCCGGCCGCCATGGCCTCCACCACCGAAATTCCGAAATGTTCGAAACGATCCGGATGCGATCGTGGGTCCTCACCGAAACCACCGGCGTGCCAATAAATCGATGCCCGGGCGAGCGTGTCTTCGACGACCGATCGTGGAGCATTCAGATGCACATCCACCGGCAGTCCCACGGCTCCTCGCCGCACGGACAACGCGTAATCACGACTCGACGCATCGGCACCACCGACGAACGTCAGTCGCCAATCATCGACGCCCGCTGTCGAGCGGGTCATGTCGTCGAAAGCTCGCAGAAGATCGGCCTGCTTCTTGCAGTGGCCGAACTTCGGATCGAAGAAGCGGCCGATCGAAGCGATGGAATGGTCCTTCTTCCCGGGCTTCACCGAGGGCCGCACGGGAGGATGAACGACGACACTTCCCACGCTCCACAAGTTTCGAATCCACTCGGAGGTGTACGCCGAGTTGGCCATGAAGGTGCCATACGTGTCGACCCACGACATATCGACGATTCGACGTTCGAGCCCTCGCTTCACGCCGGCCAGAGGTCCGGGCAAACGAGGGGCGATCGACAACACTCCGACACCGGAGCGAGCGACGGTTCGAACCACCCGTTGACGAGGCGTGACCGGCAGACCAGGAAAATGCACGTAGTAGAGACCGGTTCGAGCGAGGTTACGAGCACGACTGAGGTACGTGCCATTCACGAAAACATCGAAGTCGGCGCTCGCCTCGCCGGCTTCGTCATCGTCGACCACTTTGCGCCACTCGCATCCGCTCAGATCGACACCAAGTCGAGTCCTGGTTGCTTCGAGGTCGATCGGTTCTGGTCCGAGCAATGTCACTCGATGAGTCGACTTCAACACCTCGGCGATGGCCGCGCTCACCTGTTCGCCGCCTCCATAGGTGGACCAGTAGAGGTTGTAGATCGCGACATTGCTCACTTGGACACCTCCCACTTCATGAGCGAGCCGCGCGAGATGCGGCGATTCATCATCCAGCGATCACGGAGCATCGCTGGCAGGAGGGTGAGATAACTCTTCAGTACGCGACGACGATGGCGGGCCTCCGGGCGGGCCGGCATCCGCAAGGTCAGTGGGCGCAACACCAAATGACGCACGTTCACCACGAAAGTTCGCTTCAACTCACCCAATCCGGACCGGACCGCGAGCCACATGGGCGCGTTCTTTGCCAGAACAAGAAGTCGATTGCGTTCGGTGTGGAATCGAAACACATCGCTTCCCACACCTGACGACTGCGCGTGTCGATGTCGAACGACCGCCTCGGGCGTGTAGATGTAGCGCCACCCCTGCAGTCGCCCTCTCCACGAGAGGTCCGTGTCCTCGTAGTAGAGGAACAATCGCTCATCGAACAGACCAACGGCGTCCAGATATTCCGCACGAAGCAAGACGGCCCCACCACACCACGCGAACACCTCGGCGGCTTGTTCGTATTGCCCACGGTCTCGTTCGAGAAACCCCCGATCGCCGCCAAAGCCACGTTGGTAAAGGTTCGATCCCACGTTGTTCACGACGTCGAAAACGTCGGATCCGACACGAACATCCACCCATGAGAAGACCGGTTTCTTCTCGGCGTATCCCCCGCCGATCACCATCGTCACTTCGTCGATGTCGGTCCTCAGCGTGACCGTACGCGGGGTTTCCGCCGACAAGCGCAACGACACGGTCTGTGCCACGGTCGGATCTGCTCTTGTTTCGCTGATGCGCAACGAACCCGACGTCTTGCTCCAACGAGCGAACTCTTCGTCCCGGGATGCGTCATGCGCCACGGGCCCATGGAAACCCTCGTCGAATTGCAGTCGACCATCTTCGCGCTTGCCATCGATGCGCACGGCGGACACGCACACTCCCACCAATCGGCCATCACCACCACCGATCTCGCTGGTGTCAGACACCGAGATGTCGATGCCCGTGAAGCGATCGGCGAACAACATTTTCGCGCTCACCGCTCCGACGTCGGTTCCGGCTTCGAAACCCGACATCAAACCTTCGAGCCAACCCGCGTCGACCGTGGCGTCGTTGTTGATGAGGGCCGCGAATTCATAAGCCTGAAGATCACAACCATCCGAGTCGACCGTCGCGGACAGGCCCAGATTGCAACCGCCCGCGAATCCGAGGTTGCGAAGAGGCTCGAGTACCCGAACCATCGGGTAATCGCGCCGCACCCGGGTCGACACGTCGTCGAGAGACCCGTTGTCGACCATCACGATCTCGAAACGATCGCGCGGCCACGAAGTTCGCAACACGGATTCGATGCAATCGATCGTCATCTGTCCGCCGTCGAAGGACAAAACAACGACGCGAACGAATGGTGCCTGGACGGTCATGACGCCCTCACGATAACGAGGATCGTTCGCGCAATTCGGGCATCACATCGTGCACGTGAGTCACCGAGCCCCGACGATGTGGTTCCGCCGGAAAGACCCATTGTTCGAGAACGCTCGCGAGGTCCTCGAACGAGAATTCCTGCCCCGCGCGCCACGATTCATCCGACGCTCGCTGCCATTCGTGGTCGTCGACCAGAAGTGGACGCAACATCTCCGACAAGACGTCGGCATCGGTGATCTCGTCGGCTCCGATATCGGTGATCACGGGTATTCCACGGGAGTTCAATTCGGCCACCGCGGCGCTCCGCTGACCGCGAGCACGGCGACGTAACTGCACACCGACACGCGCCGTCGATCGTTCCGCGGCCGGAGTTGCTTGAATGCGTAAGATTTGAGTGGGTTCTTGTCCGAACCGGATCGTCGCTCTGGGACGGTGCCCCGGCCGGCATGTCATGCGGACCCCCCATGCTCGTGGCGCTCGTATGCGCCGCGCAGAGCCCGCCGAACCGGTGGAGGTAGCCGTAGAGCATCCGCGTGTCGGGCGCCGATCCAGCGGCGTCGCGGCCGAGCGCGAAGCGCGTA
>RHCK01000209.1 GCA_010030605.1 Acidimicrobiia bacterium | reverse complement strand
TTTCCGTCGAGAATCAAGAGTGTCCGTTCACGCTCCGACATCGGCACATTCTCGCACGGATTCGAATTGGACGGGGTTTCCAGGGAAACGGCGTCAGGACGGCTTCAGTTCTCCGCTCAGAATGCGATCGGCAACCTCGCGCATCTTGGACCGTTCCTTCATGGCCGTGCGTTGAATGAACGAGAACGCGTCCTGTTCTTTCATCCCGTGTTCGTCGATGAGACGACCCTTGGCGCGGTCGATGACTTTGCGGGCCTCCAACTGTTCGCCCAACGAGTCCACATGGCCGGACAGGGCCTGCAGCTCACGGAAACGGCCGATGGCCACTTCGATGGCCGGGATGAGATCGCTCTTTTGGTACGGCTTCACGAGGTACGCCAGAGCGCCCGCGTCACGGGCCTGCTCGATGATCTCGCGCTGACTGAACGCCGTCAGCACCAACACGCCGCAAATTCGTTCCTCACCGATCACCTTGGCGACCTCGAGCCCGTCCATTCCCGGCATCTTCACATCGAGGATCGCCAGATCCGGGCGGAGTTCGCGCACCAGATCCAAGGCCTGATCACCGCGCCCGGTTTCACCGATGACGGAATAGCCCTCTTCTTCGAGGGTCTCCTTCAGATCGAGGCGAATGATGGCCTCGTCCTCGGCGATGACGACACGGACGCTCACGCCGACATTCAACCATTCATCGGTGGTTCAGCGCGCAATCTGGTCCAGCAACTGGTCTTGGCGAGCTTCCAGTTCGACGATCGCAGCCCACACCGAGTCCCGATGGCGTTGCATCGCATCGGCGTGACGACGAGCCTCGCGATACTCCAGATCGGCCCCGGGTGTCTCGGCGACCAAAGCCCGCAGACCCTTCTCCTCGGCTTCGTCGCTCAAGTGAGCCAACTGCTCGTCGGCGATGGCCAAAGAGGCGCGCAGAGAGCGCAATTTGCCACCGACATCACGAAGACGACGTTCGATCAGGCGACGACCCATGGGCGCAGTGTACGAAACCGGATCAGCGCCGGACATCGGACTTTCGCGACATGGTGGCGAAAGACCGCAGAAGATGTGGTGCCCCGGGTGGGATTCGAACCCACACCGTACGGAGTTTGAAGCCGCTGCCTCTGCCGTTGGGCTACCGGGGCGTGGACGCAACGCTACCCGAATCACCCGCATGTTCACCCGGGCAGCACGACGGCCGCCCACATGAAACGCCGGCACGACCCGCAGAAGGTCTAAGTTCGAGGCGTGCTCGCCTTCACATTTCCCGGACAGGGATCCCAAAGACCCGGCATGGGGCGTCCGTGGATCGACCACGAGTCGTGGGAACTGGTGGGTGAGGCCAGCGAAGTCGCCGGACGCGACGTGGCTCGGCTACTTCTCGATGCCGATGCCGACGAATTGAAGGACACCCGGAACGCTCAACTGACCACGTTCGTCTCCAGCCTCATGGTGCTCGACGCCGTGGAACGTTTGGGCGTCGAACCGAGTTTTTGCGCCGGACACAGTTTGGGCGAATACACGGCCCTGACCGCCACCGGCGCCCTCGGCTTCGACGACGGCGTGCGTCTGGTCAGCGAACGCGCCGATGCCATGCACGAAGCCGGCCAATCGAACCCCGGCACGATGTCGGCGATTCTCGGTCTCGACGATGAACTCGTCGAGGTCGCCTGCCGTCGCGCCGATGCCGACGTTTGGGTCGCCAACTTCAACGCACCGGGACAGATCGTCATCGCCGGTTCTCCGGACGGTGTTGCCGCCGCGGCCGCCATCGCGAAAGAGCTCGGCGCCAAGAAAGCAATGCCTCTTCCGGTGTCCGGCGCCTTCCACACGCCGTTCATGACACCTGCTCGCGAACGACTTCGTGAGGCGATCGCCGCCGCGTCTCCGCGAGACACCGAAGTCCCCGTCATTTCGAACGTCGATGCTTCCGCCCACGACCGCGGAGAAGATTGGGCCAGTTTGTTGTCGGCCCAACTCTCCAGTCCGGTGAGATGGAAGCAATGCCTGATGGCGCTCGCCGAATTGGGAGTGACGAACTTCGCGGAGCTTGGCCCGGGCGGCGTCCTCACGGGAATGGCCAAACGAACCATCGACGACGCGCGCACGATTTCCGTGGCCACGCCCGACGACCTCGACAAGTTCATCGAATGGGTGAACGCGTCGGCTCCCACTGGCGCGGCGCAGCTCGAAGGCGAACACCTCTTCGCCGTCGAACGCTTGGTGGTCAGTCCGGCCGCGGGAATCTTCGTGCCTCGTTCCGACCTACTCCCCGGCGCCCACATCGAAATCGGAACCGTCATCGGCGCGGTCGGCGAGGTCGATGTGCTGTCGGCTTTCGCCGGAATTCTTCAGGCCTACATCGCCGTCAACGGCGAGCGCATCACGCCCCGTCAACCGATCGCTTGGTTGAGGACGGCCTGACGTGCCGGCCACCTCGATCGGCGCCCGAGGCGCGATCATCACTGGTTGGGGCAGTGCCCTGCCGCCGCGGGTCGTCACGAATGCCGACCTGATGCGCACTCTCGACACGTCCGACGAGTGGATCAAGGAACGCAGCGGTATCTCCGAACGACATGTTGGCGGAACAACCTCGGAGTTGAGCGTCGAGAGTGGTCGTCAGGCCTTACGAATGGCCGGGCTCGATCCTTCAGAGATCGACGCCTTGGTCCTCTCCACGACGACACCCGATCGAACGGTCCCCGCCACGTCGGCCACGGTTCAGAACGCCCTCGGACTGAAATGCGGCGCCTTCGATGTGAACGCTGCCTGCAGCGGGTTCGTGTACGCCCTCACCGTCGCTCACGGCTTGATCGCCGTCGGAGCCCGCAAGATTCTCGTGATCGGAACCGACACGTTGTCACGCATCACCGATTGGAACGACCGAAACACGGCGGTTTTGTTCGCCGATGGCTCCGGTGCGGTGGTGCTCGAAGCAGTCGATGGTCCGGGTCAACTTCTCGCGTGGGACATCGATGCCGACGGCTCGGCTGAAGAACTTTTGTACTGCGAACTCGGCGGCACCATTCATATGGAGGGCAAGGAAGTTTTTCGTCGAGCGGTGCGCATCATGGTCGACTCCGGCCAGAAGTCCCTCGAAGCCGCCGGCGTATCGGCCGACGAAGTTGCTTTGGTGGTTCCTCATCAGGCCAACATTCGCATCATTCAGGCCGCATGTGAACGACTCGGAATTCCCATCGAACGAGCGGCCACGGTGTTGCACTACACGGGCAACACCTCATCGGCCTCCATTCCCCTCGCGTTGGTCGACGCCTTGAACGCTGGTCGATTGAAAGACGGAGACAACGTGCTCCTGGTCGGATTCGGAGCCGGCATGACCGCGGCCAGTGCCGTGTTGCGTTGGGGAGGCATACGATGAGTCGAGTCGTTCTCGTGACCGGTGGCTCCCGCGGCATCGGACTGGCCACCGCACGTCGTTTCGCATCCCTCGGAGACAAG
>RHCK01000208.1 GCA_010030605.1 Acidimicrobiia bacterium | reverse complement strand
CCGGAAGCCGCCTTGTGGAGTCGAGAGATCTTCCTCACCCTCGCGGTGATCGGCATCATCTGGGGCGCCATCGCGGCCACGATGCAGACCGACCTGAAGCGGCTGGTCGCGTATTCCTCGGTGGCGCACCTCGGATTCATCGTGCTCGGCACGTTCGCCTTCACGTCGGAGGCCATCAGCGGTGGCGTGATGCAGATGATCAACCACGGAGTCTCCACCGGCGCGCTCTTCCTCTTGGTCGGCATGATCTACGAACGTCGTCACACGCGCCAGATCGCCGAATTGAAGGGTCTGCAGAAGGTGGCCCCGATCTTCGCCGCCGCGTTCACGGTCGTGATGTTGTCGAGCATCGGTGTGCCCGGGTTGAACGGTTTCGTCGGAGAATTCCTGGTGCTCATCGGCGGCTTCGCCACGGCGCGTTGGTGGATCGTCGTCGGTGCCACCGGTGTCATCCTCGCCGCGTTGTATCTGTTGTGGGCGTACCAGCGCGTGTTCCACGGTGAACCCGACGAGGCCAATTCGTCGTTCCGCGAGTTGCGACTTCGCGAGGGTCTCGTCCTCTTGCCGTTCATCGGCCTCATCGTGTTCTGCGGCATCTATCCCAAGCCGATGCTCGATCGCATCGAGCCCAGTGTGAAGGTGCTCCTCGATCGAGTGGAACAGGCGACGGGTTACGTGGCTCCGGAGCCCGTGGTGATGGAGCACAACGAGACCGAGGGTGGTGAGGGCTGATGGAGAACGTCGTCATGCAGTACCCCTCCATCGATTGGCTCGCGGTCGCTCCGATCATCGTTTTGTTGGTCGGCATGATGGTGAACCTGGTTGCCGCCGCACTCACTCGACCGTGGCCTCGTGCGTGGTACGCGATCGGAAACCTCAAGCTGGCCGTGGCCGCGATCATCATCGAGATGTTCCTGTGGCACGACATCGGTCGTGACGGGTCTCGAATCATCATCAACGACTCGCTGTCCATCGATCACTTCACGATGTTGTGCTGGATTGGTATCGCCGGCGCCCTCGGTCTGGTGTCGTTGGCCACCGCTGATTATCTGCGTCGCGAGCAGTTGGAGGGACCCGAGGTCTACGCGCTCTACATCTGCGCGGCGTTGGGCGCCATGATCATGACCGCGGCGAACGACATGATCGTGCTGTTCCTCGGACTCGAGACGCTCTCGATCGCCCTCTACGTGTTGGCGGCCAGTCATCGGCGTCGCACCGAGAGTCAGGAGAGCGGCCTCAAGTACTTCATTCTCGGCGGTTTCGCTTCGGCCTTCCTGCTCTACGGCATCGCCCTTCTCTACGGCAGCACCGGCACCACGAACATCTCCGGAATCGGTCGGGTGTTGAGCACCGAGGTCTTCGTGAATGGTGACGACGCAATGTTGTTGGCGGGCGTCGCGTTGTTGTTGGTCGGCTTGGCGTTCAAGGTTGCCGTGGCACCGTTCCACTTCTGGACACCCGACGTGTATCAGGGTGCTCCCACTCCGGTCACGGCGTTCATGGCATCGGTCGGCAAGTTGGCCGCTTTCGCTGCCATGGCCCGAATTCTCCTGATCGCTCTTCCCACACGCATCGATGACTGGCGACCGGTGATCTGGGTGCTCGCGGTGCTTTCGGTCGTGGTGGGTTCGGTGATGGCGGTCGTGCAGACCGACGTGAAGCGCATGCTCGCGTACTCGTCCATCAGCCACGCCGGTTTCATCATGATCGGCATCGAGGCCGCCGGACACGCGGGCGACTCCGACGGGCTGCCGGCGGTTCTGCTGTATCTCGTCATCTATTCGGTCTTGGTGATCGGCACGTTCACCGTCGTGACGTTGGTGACGCGCACCGGTGATGCTGGTTCGGACATCGGTTCGTTCCGAGGGCTCGGACGGCAACGACCGGCATTGGCGCTCGCCATGACGGTCTTCTTGTTGGCTCAGGCCGGCATGCCCACCACGTCGGGCTTCATCGCCAAGTTCGGCGTCATCACCGCGGCGGCATCGAATCGCAGTTACGCCATCGCCATCATCGCCATGGTGGCCTCCGTGATCGCGGCCGTGTTGTACCTGCGAATCATGATCTCGATGTGGATGGCCGATTCGGAATCGGGCGACGACGCGCGCGAGAACGTGCGCGTGCCGGCCACGGCCAACGTCGTGATCATCGCGGCCACCGTCTTCACCCTCGTGGTCGGAGTGTTCCCTGGTTGGTTGATCGACGCCGCTCGCACTGCCGCATCATTCGCGGGCTGATTTCAGTGTGCGGTCATCCGCCGACACCCGAGGTGTCGGTGACAGACTGACTTCATGTTCCAGGCTCCCGCGTATTTGTCGCCGTCCTCCATCGGGACGTTCCGCGATTGCCCCATGAAGTTCAAGTTCCAGAAAATCGATCGACTCTCGGAACCTCCCACCTGGGCCACGCATCTGGGCACCTTCGTGCACGAGGTGCTCGAGCACTTCTACCAACTCGATCCCGACGATCGAACCCCCGAGTCGGTGCGGGCCATGGCGACCCAACGTTGGACCGAGAGTGATTGGGAGTCCCAGGTCAACCAGTTGATCAAGCCCGAAGGCACCATCGTCGACTTCAAGAAGGCGGCTTTCGAATGCATGACGAATCTTTGGAAGGTCGAAGATCCCCGCACCACCGAGTTGGTTGGAATGGAGCACGAGGTCGAGGCCGATATCGACGGCGTGCGCGTGAAGGGATTCATCGATCGTTTCACCTTCGATGACGACGGTCAGGTGATCATCAGTGATTACAAGACTGGCAAGGTTCCCAATCCGAAGTTCAAAAGCGAGGACGACAAGTTCTTCCAGCTGATCACCTACGCGCTCATGATGCAGGAAGCCGATCAGGAGACGACGTCGAAAGTGCAGTTGCTCTACTTGAAGTTCGGCCAGGTGCACGAGGTGGCCGTCACGCCGGTGAAGTTGAACATCGCCCGCGGAGTGATCGTCGAGACGAAGGAAATGGTCGATGCCTCGTGCGCGTCCGAATCGTTCGCGTGCAACGTCACCAAGTTGTGCGACTGGTGCTTCTTCAAGCCCCAGTGCCCGGCGCACGCGTAGGTTCACCACACTCGATCACGAAGCGGTCGAAGAGTCCCTGCTGTTCGGGATCCTCGGCCGCGGTGTCTTCCGGATGCCACTGCACGCCGACGACCCATCGGCGATCGGTGTGTTCGATGGCCTCGATCACTCCGTCGTTTGCGACGGCGGTGATCGTGAGGTCGGCACCAAGGTTGGCCACCGCTTGGTGATGGAAGGAATGACAGCGCGAGGGCCGGTTGGAACCCATCGCCGATTCCACGCGTGATCCGGAGACCACACCCACCGGATGGAATACGTCGCGGTGCGAACCGTCCTCGATGTGCTGGATCAAACTCCCGCCCTGGGCGACGTTCAACAACTGAAATCCGCGACAGATGGCCAACACCGGAAGGTCTCGTTCGATCGCGGCTTTGGTGACGGCGAGCTCCACCGAATCCAG
>RHCK01000207.1 GCA_010030605.1 Acidimicrobiia bacterium | reverse complement strand
AGACGGTCGCGCCGTCGACCAGCAACGATTCACCGCACACGAAACTGGCGCGATCACTGCAGAGCCACACGGCGGATTCGGCGATCTCGATTGGTTCACCCAGATAACCGCGACCGATGCCTCGACTGACCATCTTCTCGATCTGCGGATCGCCGTTGATGAAGTTCTCGATCATCGGTGTGCGGGTGGTGCCGGGAAGGATGGCGTTCACGCGAACGCCTTTCGCCGCGTATTCCTGTGCGGCGCACTTGGTGAGGCCGAGCACTCCGTGCTTGGCCGCGGTGTAATGCGGAAGACCGGGAGCGGCCACCACGCCGGCACCCGACGACACGTTGACGATGGCGCCCGCGCCCTGGGCGGCCATCACACCGAGTTCGTATTTCAAACACAGAAAAACGCTCGTGAGGTTGGCGTTGATCATCTGATGCCATTCGTGCAAGGGAAGATCGATGAATGAACCGAAACGTCCGCTGATTCCGGCGTTGTTCACGGCGCAGTCCAAACGCCCGTACCGGTCGATGGCGGTGTTGATAACGGCGGCGACGTCGTCTTCCTTGGTGAGGTCGGCGGCCACGGCCACGGCCTCGCCACCGCGTTCTTGGATGGACTGCACAACCGCTTGCGCCGATGCCACATCGATGTCGCACACCACCACGGCGGCGCCTTCGGTGGCGAACAGACGGGCGGTTGCTTCACCAATTCCGCGACCGGCTCCGGTGACGAGAGCCACCTTGCCTTCGGCGAGTCCGAGACGCAACGGAAACGCGGCGCGGACGATTTCATCGGTTTGCTCGCCGGGAAGAGGCCAGCCGGGTGTGGGGTCGTTCGATTCGGGCACGTCCGCCACGGTAGTTCGTCTACGGTGTCCGCATGCTGACTTCCGCGGTCGAGCGGGCGATCCTGAATCTGCTCTACACCTACGCCGAACGCGTCGACGCCGGAGACTTCGATGGTGTCTCGCGCTTGTTCGAGGGTGCGTCGGTCTTCATGGCCGGACCGGATCAACCCGCGGTTCCGGGCTCGATGGTTGGTGCCGTGATGGCGAAGTTCGTCAAGGTCTACGACGGAGTGCCGCGCACGAAGCACTTGGTCACGAACTCCATCATCGAAGCCGACGCACCCAACACAGTGACGGCTCGTTCGCAGTTCACGGTCGTACAAGACGTTCCTGGCGTGTTGCCGCTGCAGGTGGTGGCATCGGGCCGTTATCACGATCGTTTCGAGTCGTCGGACGGAGTGACTTGGAGATTCGTCGAACGGGTGATGTTGGTCGATGCCCACGGTGACGTGTCCGCTCATCTGAATCAGGGGACCGGATTATGAGTGTTCTGGTGATCGGCGACGGACCGGTGGCGGAGCACATCCGCGCCACGGTGAACTCGGATGTGGACGCCGCGGTCATCGTCACCGATGTCGATGGGCGACGTGGTGTGGGCCCGATCGAAACGCTCGACGATGCCACCATCGATGCGGTGTTCGAGCAGCCGATGCAACGAGTCATTACCGGGTTGCAGCGCGCGCACGCCGCGGGCGCCAAACGAATCGTGGTGATCGTGCCGACGATCGGCATGTCGGGCGGTGATCGGCACGCGGTGCACGCCGCGCTGGCCGAGGCGGCTCGCATCACCGTGAAATCCGCGGCGCGTCAATGGGGTGCCGATGGAATCACGGTGAACGCCGTGGCGCTCGCGCCGGAAGAGTTCGGTGTGGACCCAAAGGTGTCCGGTCCGGTGGCCATCGCTCCTCGCGCGTTGACGGGAGCGGTCGATCCGGCGAACGCGGTGACGTGGCTGTGCAGCGATGCGGCGGCCCATGTGACCGGTCAAACCGTGGTGTGCGACGGAGGGCTGTGGATGTGAGCCGATTGGAGGGACGCGTCGCGATCGTGACCGGAGCCGGTCAAGGCGTTGGCGAGGGCATCGCGCGTCGTTTGGCGCGCGAGGGTGCCGTCGTCGTTGTGGCGGCGCGTCGCGCCGAGACGGGCGAACCAGTGGCGACTTCCATTCGCGAGGCCGGTGGGCGAGCGGAATGCATCGTCACCGACGTGGCCGATGGAGAGTCGGTGCAGAACTGTGTCGACGAGACGGTGCGACGTTTCGGCCGCCTCGACATCATGGTGCACAACGCTTTCATGGGCGGTATCCCACACAAGTTGGAGAACGCTCGCATCGACAAACATTGGACGAACATGTCGCGCACCGGAGTGTGGGCCAGTTTGTTCTGTGCTCGCGCCGCCATGCCACATCTGGTCGCCAGTTCGAAACGACCCGCGGGCACCGGTGGCGGTCGCTTGATTCTGATCACCTCGCCGTCGGGCGTGGAGGGAAGCGCCAACATTCCGTTGTATTCGCCCGCCAAAGCGGCTCAGCGTGCGATCGCCAAGAGCCTGGCGCGCGAGTGGGGTCCGCACGGTGTGACCGTGAATTGCATCGGGCCGGTCGCCGGAAGCCCCGCGTTGCTCACCGCATTCGAACGCAATCCGGCGTTGCAGGACGCCATCGAGGCGCGCACTCCGTTGGGTCGCGTCGGCGACATCACCGAGGACATCGGATCAGTGGCATTGTTCCTGGCGGGCGACGACTCGGCGTTCGTGACCGGTCAGACCATCATTTGCGACGGGGGCTCGTTCCTCGGGCTGTAGACCGGCACCCTCGCGAGTGCGAGACTGGATGCATGATCAAGCTCATTTCGATGTTGAAGCGCAAGCCCGGAACCACGCATCAGGAGTTCCTCGATTATTGGTTCGACGTTCACGGCCCGCTCATCAAGGCCAATTCGGCGGCCAAGTACGTGCGTCGTTACGAACAACATCCGGCGGCGTGGCCGGCCGAAGGCAGTCGTCAGCCCGAGCCGGAGTTCGATGGCGTGACGATTCAACACTTCGACTCCACCGAGGCGTTCTTCGCTCACATGACCGAACCCGATTTCCCCGAGGTGATGGCGGACACGGCGAAATTCCTCGATTCATCATCATTGAACTTCGTGCTCACCGAGGAGCCACGCATCGTCATCGGCGACTGATTCGCATGTTCCCGACGTTCACCATGGTCGGTCGCCACGTGGTGTTGGTGCCGTTGTCGCTCGATCATGTTCCCGACCTCGTTCGAGCCGCCAACGAGGACCGTCGCGACTATGGCTACACGGCCGTTCCCGCCACGACCGAGGCGATGGAGGCTCACGTGAACATGTTGTTGCGCGAACACGCCGAGGGCAAAGTGGTGCCGTTCGCGCAATGCGTGTTCGATGGATCGGGTGATCCGGGGCGTGCCGTGGGTTGCACGCGTTACATGGACATTCGTGCGCCGTTCGGTCGAGGATTTCCGGGGCGACCGTTCCCCGACGAAGTGGAGATCGGCGGAACATGGCTGGCCGCGTCGGTGCAACGCACCGCGGTGAACACCGAAGCGAAGTTGATGTTGCTCACCCACGCCTTCGAAGTGTGGGCGGTGCAGCGCGTGGCGATTTGTACCGACGCCCGCAA
>RHCK01000206.1 GCA_010030605.1 Acidimicrobiia bacterium | reverse complement strand
TCGATGGCGGCACGTGTCGACACGATGGACTCGTCGAGGCAGATGGGGGTATTCACCTGCTTGGCGATGATGGCGTGTCCGGTCACGTCGTCCTCGGGCAGTGGTTGCTCGATCAGGATCAAGCCGAAGCGATCCAACTGCGACAGCAGTGGCCCGTCGTCACGGGTGTAGGCCGTGTTGGCATCGACCTGCAGAGGGACATTGTCACCGAAGGTTTCACGGATGACGCGCACGGGTTCGATGTCCCAGCCGGGTTCGATCTTCAACTTGATGCGCGCGTACCCCTCGTCCAGATACCCACCGACGGCGCTCACGAGCGAGTCGATTGTGGGGTGAATTCCCACCGAAACGCCCGACGGAACGCGATCTCTCACCGAACCGAGGGCGGCGGGCAACGACACGTTGTTCGCGCGCAACTGCGCGTCGAGAACCGCCGCCTCGATGGCACCTTTGGCCATGCGATGTTCCTTCACCGGCTCCAACAGCCGGGCCACGTCGGTGGCATGAATGGAAGTTCCGTCGGTTGGAAGTAGCCGGGGGATGAGGTGATGCACCATGACGTGATGCGAACTCTCGACGTACTCGCTGGAGTACAGCGGATCGTCACCCGACACGCATTCGCCCCAGCCATCACCCTGGTTGGTGATGGCGCGCACCAACAGAATTCGCCGGTCGACCTGGGTTCCGAACGACGTGCGGAACGGCGACACCAACGGCAGGCCGATGACGCGCAATTCGAAACCGCGCACGCGCACGGGCTGGAGATCGTTCAGATTCATGGTCGATGTCCCTTCGACTGGACAAGGTAATCGCGTGATACTCGACCGCGCGGGCACCGAGTCGTTGCAGGTTGAACCAACCGTTGCGACGAACCAACGGATCGAAGGTCCATGTGATGGCCGCGAGGCCTTTCTCGCGAGCCCAGTCGCGTTGATGGAACTTCAGTCGCGCACCGAGTCCCGAATTCTGACGATCGGGAACGATTCCGGTGATGTGCGAGTGGAGGCACCATTCGTCGTGATGGCGCGCCAGGATTCCGAACGAACAGCCCACCATCTCGTCGTCATGGAACGCACCGACGATGTATCCACCCGCGTGCGCCAAGGCCATGAGGAAGTCCGAGCTGACCATGTCGGCGGCGTTCCCGCCCCACACTCGCCCGGCCGTGGCTCGCAAGCCGTTCATCTCGTCGAGGGAACGAAGCTCGCGGACGATGAAATCGATCACGAGTGGTTGTCCGGCGTGGTGAGTTGTGCGTGGGCATGGCGATACACCAATCGCACGGCCAATGATTTGTGGATCTCCGGTGCGGTGTCTTCGGCGAAGTCCTCTTTGTATTTGTTGTCAGTGCTGAGCACCACGGTGAAGTACATGCCGATGAACGCACCAAGGAAACCGGCCACGCGAATCAATGATTCGGTCATCACCAGTTCGCGACCGCTGATAGTGAGCGTGAAGAAGACGTTGGTGGTGTCCGCGGACATCCAACCGATTTGCGTGTCGAGCGGTATGGCGATGAAGCCGAAAGTCACGAAGAATGCGGTGAGCACGATGGCCACGAAAGTCACCTGCACCGCTTGGTTGAAGGTGGACACCAAGATGAGGTCGAGCTTTTCCCCACGACCGAGCGGACGTTCATGGATGTCCGGGACGGGGAGTCCGTCGGCGGGCGTGTCGACGATCAGTCGCGCGATTTCCTCGCTCGATGAGAAGTCGTCCAAGTCGTCGAGCATCTTGGGAATGCCGGAGAGAACGAAGACCGCACCGAGGATGAAGAAGATGACGAGCCCGATGAAATAGGGAAGGCCGAACAGGGTTCCGGCCACCTGCCAGACCTCCGCGTTGATGAAGAGGAAGACCGTGAAGAGCAAGAGTTGGGGGAGCGCTCGAACCAACAGGCGACCCAACATCCTCACTTGTTTCAGAGATGCTCGGATGGCCCACGCGATTAGTTGACCGACGGCGAACGCGGCGAGCAAATAGATGGCGCCAAGAATGACGACACCCTCGATGAGTGCTTGTGCGGCGTCACCCCATTGGCCGAAAATCGCACTCGGCACGACGGGACCGATGACGAAGGCTGCCAGTTCCGGGCGCCCGACTTCCGTGGGGATCGACCAGAAAGGCCGACGTAATACCAGATTCGTGATCGCCCATCCGAGAACGAGAACGGCGATGGTCACACCACCGGCGACGATGTTGCGGCCGGCGGACCAGTCGGCGAGGTTGAGGGCGTTCAGACCGCCGGCGAGGTAGGCGAGGATCAGCAGAGGAATCGCTCGGGTCCAGATGTCGGTGCGGGCGGAGTAATCGACGATGAAGTGGGGAACCCCGCGTCCGATGAACCAGCCTTCGATCTCCTTGTGTTGGACCCGATCCACGCGGTCAGCCTACGGCGTGACAATCGACCACTCCGCGGGCCGGAATTTGAACGAAATGTCAACCCATTCGTTGGGAAGGTCGTCGACCGACCAACATGATGGGTCGTTATGGCACGCATCCTCGTTTCCGAAGAAATCGCCGCTGGTGGACTCGATCGCTTGCGGGCGGCCGGTCACACCGTCGACGTCCAACTGGATCTGACGCCAGCCACGTTGCCGGCGGCCCTGAAGGGTGCCCATGCGTTGATCATCCGTTCGGCCACGCAGGTGTCGGCTGATGTACTCGAGGCCGCCGACGAGTTGATCGTGGTGGGTCGTGCGGGCATCGGTCTCGACAACGTCGATGTCGAGGCCGCGACGCGTCGTGGTGTGATGGTGGTGAACGCGCCCCAAAGCAACATCGTGTCGGCGGCGGAACACACCATGGCTCTGCTCATGGCGTCGGCGCGCAACGTGCCGCAGGCGCACGCGGCGTTGAAGGCCGGTCGTTGGGAACGCAGCAAGTGGGAAGGCGTCGAACTGTCCGACAAGACGTTGGGCATCGTCGGCCTGGGTCGCATTGGCAAGTTGGTGGCGCAACGAGCGTTGGCATTCGGAATGCGACTGGTGGCCTACGACCCGTTCGTGTCGGCGGATCGAGCGCGTCAGATGAGCGTCGAGATGATGAGCCTCGAGGAGTTGATGGCCCAGAGCGACTTCATCACCGTGCACCTTCCCAAGACCAAGGAGACCAAGGGGATCATCGGCACCGAGATGCTGAACCGCGCCAAGCCGGATCTGCGCGTGATCAACGTTGCTCGCGGTGGAATCGTCGACGAAGCCGCGCTCGCCGAGGCGGTGCGTTCGGGTCGAATCGCCGGCGCGGCTCTCGACGTGTTCGACGTTGAGCCCTGCACCGACAGTCCGTTGTTCGCGCTCGACAACGTGGTCGTCACGCCGCACCTCGGAGCGAGCACGCGTGAGGCTCAGGACAAGGCCGGCGACACCATCGCCGACATGGTGAAGCTGGCGTTGGCCGGCGACTTCGTGCCGTTCGCGGTGAACGTGTCGGCCGCCGAGGCCAACGAAACGTTGCGCCCGTATCTTCCGCTCGCCGAGCG
>RHCK01000205.1 GCA_010030605.1 Acidimicrobiia bacterium | reverse complement strand
CCAACGCGCCGGCGCCCGATCGCTCGGATTGTCGTCGGGGCAAACGTTGCGTTTCGTCGTCATTCCCCAGGCCGTGCGCCGAGTCGTGCCACCGCTCATGAACGACTTCGTCAGCCTGCAAAAGGACGTGGCGTTGGTCAGCCTCATCGGTCCCATCGAGATTCTGCGCCAGGCCGGAGTCGACAAGTCGAAGTACGCCAACTTCACGCCGTACGTGGGCGCCGCCTTGATCTTTCTCGCTCTCACCATCCCCGAGACACGTTTCGTCGACCATCTGATGGCGCGCGAACGTCGCCGCACCTCCGGGACGGTGATCAAGTGAACCCCAAGATCTCATTGCAATCAGTGACGAAGTCTTTCGGTGAGCGCTCGGTGTTGAACGGCATCGATCTCGATGTGTCCGCCAGCGAAGTGATCGCGTTCATCGGTTCGTCCGGTTCGGGCAAGAGCACGTTGCTGCGTTGCATCAATTTGCTGGAGTCCATCGACGACGGCGCCATCTTGCTCGACGGCACCGACATCAGCCTGCCCGGCCTCGATCCCGATCCCATCCGCCGTCGCATCGGCATGGTTTTCCAGAACTTCAACTTGTTCCCGCACATGACCGTTCTGCGCAACATCACCCTCGCTCCGCGCAAAGTGCTCGGTCTCTCGATCGCCGATGCCGAAACTCGAGGACGCGAGCTCTTACGCCGGTTCGGGTTGCAGGACCGTGCCGACACCTACCCCGATCAGTTGTCGGGCGGCCAACAACAACGCGTGGCCATCGCCCGCAGCCTGGCCATGGAACCCGAAGTGATGTTGCTCGACGAGATCACCAGCGCTCTCGACCCCGAACTCGTGGGAGAGGTTCTGGACGTGGTGCGCGAGTTGAAGGGCAACGGAATGACCATGCTCCTGGCGACCCACGAGATGAATTTCGCTCGCGAAATTTCCGATCGGGTGTGTTTCCTGCACCAAGGGCAAATCCTCGAGTGCGCACCTCCCGAGCAACTGTTCGGTTCGCCGCGCAACGAACGCACGCAACAGTTTCTGCAACGCGTGATCGACGCCGGGCGCCTCTAGCCCGAGATTCGACCCGACGTGACGCCACACACCACGTCTCGGTGCAAGCAGTACTTCACCTCGTCCTGCAACTTGGCCTGATTCCACGAGTTCACGAAATCGGCATGACCGGTGAGCACACCACCGGACGCCAATTTCAAACCCGTCGGGTTACCGGAGAACGAATACGCCACCGAGAAGATCAATTGCGGGACGTGCACCGGATGCGTCGAAGGACATTCCCCTCCCGACGAGTACCGCATGTGTTCGCGATGTCCGGGAACATCGAGATGGGCGCCGTCCCAGCAGTCAGGGAACGTCACGTCGAGCCGCAACCCACGATCGTCCGGACAATCCGGTGGGGTCGTCTCGCGGATGGCACCACTTCCGCAACTCCAAGCAACCACCGACGTTGGTTGCGGCTCGGTTGCCGCGGCGTCGCCGGCGATCATCGCCAGACCGGCGGGAAACGCCTCGACTGCCGTCGGCTCGACATCGAGGCCGGCGCGGTAATAGGCGACGCTCTTCTCGGGAATCAGCATCTCGTTACCGTCGTACAGCGCTGGCGCCCAGTAGGACGCAGTGTCGAGAGCCTGTTCGCAGGTCGTGTCATCGGCGAGCAGTGTCGTCAACGTCGACATCGCGTTGGCGCCGACGTTGCCGAAGAACACGTGCATGTGCGAGGCACCCGCGTCTCTCGGATACACGATGGGGTCATCGGGCAGCGCATGACTGTACGGGCACTCGACGACGAATTGCCCGACTGCTCCTTGTGGTCCAGCGATTGGTCGATCGGGCTCGCCCATCACCGACGCCGGATCGACCGGCATCGATGAATGATCGTGCACACCACTCGCACCGCTGGGGGCGTCGGGCGCACAGGCCACACCGGACAGCACCCCAACGGCGAGAAGAAAGGTGATACGTCGTATCAACTGATCTTGTCGGGAACGGTGATGGCCGCGAGATCGATGGTGGGCGGAGTCGCGCTGGCCGGAACCGCCGGAGCGGTCGCGGCATCGGGCATGTTCTCCAACTGCGGGAGGTCGGGCAACGTCGCGGTCTTCCAGTCCGCCGACGGTGGCGCGGTCTCGGCATCGGCCAGCCAGGTGATCACCATCAGATCGCCGGCTGTCCAATCACCCGCGGCTTCACTCAACGGTGAGCCGCACGGAGCCAAAGTTTCCAGGTCGAGCGGAGCCGACGTGGTGAAGGTGTTGCCTTCGAAACAGTTGCCCAACTCCCACAGGTTGGTGCCCGCCGAACCAACGGCGATATCGGCGCGTCGGTTGTCTTCGAGCACGTTGTCGCGCACTTCGGTGTCCTGCGAATCCCACAACAACGGACCGTCGGGAAGAGTGGGCATCAATTGCTTCTGCTCGGCGCAGGGCATGTCCCACGCGTCCTTGGCGGGGATCGCGTCGTTCGCGTCTTCCTCGAGGAACGGAACGAGACCGATTCCGGTCTTGTCGTGGTCCCACACGCGATTGCGTTCGATGATGTTCTGCACCCCACCGGCGCTCAGGATTCCGTTACCCATCGCCAGAATCGCCACGTCGATAGCGGGCGTGTCGGGTTGGTTGTTGGAATAGACCTGGTTTCCGACAATGGTGGTCTTGCGCTCGGGATAGCAGAGTTCGTAGCTACCACTGTTCGGAACGACGCCGGCTCGGTTACGACGGAAGACGGAGTTCACGATCAACAAGTTGCCGCCCGAGTTGGTTCCGGAGTAGCCGAGTCCGTTGTGTTCGGACACCACGTTGCGAATCACGGCATCGCACGGGTAGCACTGTCCGATGTAGAAGCCGGCGTCGGGACTTCCCGCGGCGTACGAGTTCTCGAGCAAACCGCCGACCGAATCGAACGCGTAGATGCCGTAGTCACCGTTGCGCCACGCCGTGAGATAGGAACCGCGGTAGCCCGTGCTTCCCGTCCAGAAGAAACCGTTCTTGGTGTAGTTCATGGCCGTCATGTTCTCGATGGCCACTCCCGATGCGCCGACCACGCGGAATCCGTTGTCGAGTTCGAAGTTGCCGTCCATGATCACGGTGTTGCGATCGAGACCACGAATGACGATGTTGTTGGTGGTCACCTGAACGGCTTCGTTGTAGGTGCCCGGCGCGATGAGGATCAGATCACCTTCGACGGCGGCGTCGACGGCCGCCTGGATGGTGGCGTAATCAGCCGGAACGTTCAGAACTCCGTCGGCGGGAGCCTCGGTGGACGGAGCCTCCGTCGCCGGTGCTTCGGATGTCGGTGCTTCGGTGTTCGGCACCTCGGCTTCATCGTCACCGGAGCCACAGGCCACCAGCGACAAACCAAGAACCGACACCCCGATGAGCGCGCGCAAGGACCGCTTCATGTTTTCCCCCTCGTTGACGTCGCGCGAGCGACGATCACAATCTACTTCGGCGCGTCAGCTCACACGAATGATTCCGTACATGCCCGCGCCGGGAGCGCCATGGA
>RHCK01000204.1 GCA_010030605.1 Acidimicrobiia bacterium | reverse complement strand
GCCATCGTGAACCAACGCGAGGTGGGAACCGACGTGAACAGCTTCGAGGACGGTCTGCGGTCGGCACTTCGCGAAGATCCGGACGTGATCCTGTTGGGTGAGATGCGCGACTTGGAATCGATCGCGATCACCTTGACGCTGGCCGAAACGGGACACTTGGTGTTCGCCACGTTGCACACCAACGACGCGTCGCAAGCTCTCGACCGCATCGTGGACGTGTTTCCTGCCGAGCGGCGTGATCAGATTCAGATTCAACTCGCCGGTTCGTTGCAAGGCGTGATCAGCCAACGTCTCATCGCTTCTCAGTTGGGTGGTCGCGTGGCGGCGTACGAGGCACTGGTGGCCAACGACGCGGTGCGCAACTTGTTGCGAGAGGGCAAGACCCGGCAGTTGCGCAACGTGATCGGTACCGGACAGGCCGAGGGAATGCAGACCCTCGAGATGGATCTGGCGCGCCTGGTCATCGAAGGACATCTCACCGCGGACGAAGCCGCACACATGAGTGCGTACCCCCGCGAGGTGGTGGCCCAGATCGCCACGCAGCGGGCCGCCGCCCCCACGACCTCGGTCTGACAGGTTCCTGTATCGGCGCGTTTAAACGCTTCGAACGTGCTCGTCTACGGAGTCAAGAAGCCGGGGTGCCGATCGCCATAGCGATTTGATCACCCTCCGGGAGTGGCCCGCTCACCGAGAAGAACAAGCGCGTGGTCTTATCGGGCATCACGACAATGTCGCAATCGGAGGCACTGAGTTCGTTACCTGGTACAAGCGACGGCAACATCGGTTCGAGTTTGGTGATTGGGTCGAAGGTCATTCCGTCCTTCGAGCGCGCCATGAAGCACGCCGACATCCACTGCCCTCGGGACTGCGAGATCTCGTTGTTGATGTGGAAGATCACGACCACGTCACCGTTGGTGTCGACGAACGCGTGCGGGTGCAGCTTGCAAAGATCGGTGTCCTCCGGTCCGATCCGATATCCGGGATCGACGACCCAATTCAGTTGGTCGGTGCTGGTGGCGCTCATGATCGTGGTGCTCACAGGACGTTCCGAACCGCATTTGGTGAAGTACATCGACTCGTCACCGATGTACATGCGGTATCGACCGTCGGGCAACTGAACTACCGATCCTCCGTCGACGCGATCAATGCCGAGATCGGAGGCTTTCACGCGATACCCATCGTCTGCGGTCCACACACGTCCATCGGGTGAGTGTGCCGAGGCGATACCCACATCGTCCCGCAGGAAGGCGCGGAATCCGCCCTCAGGTGCCACCGACACCGAAATATGACCGAGGCCCTCCTTCATTCCCGACGGCCAGGTGAAGCCTTGATCGACGGTGAACGTCTTGCCGCCGTCGGTCGACACGATGGACGACTTCTTGGTCGCGCCCGGCCCAGAAGCGAAGATCACGCGCAAGTTGCCCTCTCCATCGATAAAGCCACCACTGTTGACGCCAGCCCGCGACGAGCCGTCCGATGGCTCTCCCATCAGTTCGTAGGTCACGACGAACTCGGGATCGGACCAGGAGTAGCTGGTGTCGTTGGTCCACCATCCACCGGAATCGACCGGCGCCGCCGAAGTGGAAGTCGGCTCCATCGGCACTTCGGTGCTCGGTGCCACCGAGGTCACCGGTGCTTCGGTGACCGCAGGAGCGGTGTCGGTCGATTCGGCTCCGCCGCCACAACCGACCACCGAAACACCGAGAAAGACGATCCCGAAGATCGCGAACACGGATGGACGAGAAACGAATGTTGGTCTCACGGTCACCTCACTCTGCGAGGCGCCTCTGTCACCCCATTGGATTCGATGACATTGTGAAATATTGCTTCAAGCCTGTCAATGTTTCATCGCGATCTGGGTAACCGAAGTGGCCGGAAACCGGCACTTTGGCTACCCAGATCGCGGGTCAGATTGCGGGCTGGATTGGGGTGGGTCAGGCGGCGCAGGCCCCGCCGGCTTGCGGGTTCACGGCACCGGCCGCACCCACGTCGTACAGCGTCGACTCGCTGCGCAGGAACTGGGCCGCAACCAAACCGGCCTCGGTCGGATCGCCGTCAGTGGCGGCGGACTCGTCGGCGTACCACGTTTCGACGGCGACTTCCATGACGCGCTTGTCGGTGTCGCAGGCACTCTCTTGGCCCTTGTCGGTGATGCCGCGAACGGCGAACACCGTGACGGTGGCGAGGATGCCGAGGATGACGACCACGATCAGAAGTTCGACCAAGGTGAAACCCTTGTCGCTCCGACCGGCCGTGCGGTTCGTTGATGTGTTCATGCTGGTTTCCCTTCGTACTGATGGACGAGCCGGTCGTCCGACTCGCCGTGAGATATCGGATCTGACACGTCGACCTTGATGGTTCGAACGTCAAGAACGCCTCAAGACCGTCGGTGAGACGTACCGTGTCGGGATGACTTCTCGACCGGCATCGACTCTGTATCTGAAAGCGGATCGCGATGGTCCGGTGAAGCGTCGTCACCCATGGGTCATGAGCGGCAGTGTCAGCCACGTCACGAACGACCCACAGCCCGGTGACACCGTTCTCGTGGTGTCGGCATCCGGCGACGAAATGGGTGTCGCGTCGTACAGCCCCTTTTCCACCATCCGTGCGCGCATGTGGTCGTTCGACCCCACCACCATCGTCGACGAAGACTTCGTCGCCAATCTGGTGACGCGTTCCGTCGAAAGACGCGAGTGGTTCCCCGGTCTCGAATCCACCGCGCGTCTCGTCTTCGGTGATGCCGACGGACTTCCGGGCTTGGTGGTCGATCGCTACGGAGACGTCGTGGTGATGCAGATCACCACCGTCGGAGTCGAGAAATGGCGCAACGTGATCGCCGACATCTTGTTCGCGTTACCGGGTGTGAACTGCGTGTACGAACGATCCGACGGTGACGATCGAAAACGTGAGGGTCTGGACGAGCGCGTCGGTGTGGTTCGTGGCGCATTGCCCGCCGAGGTGTACGCGCGAGAGAACGGATTCACTTTCGCCGTCGACGTGGAAAGCGGGCACAAGACCGGCTTCTACATCGACCAACGAAATGCCCGCATGCTGATTCCACAACTCAGTATCGGCGCGCGCGTGCTGAACGTTTTCGGTTACACCGGATCGTTCAGCGTCATCGCCAATCGCAGCGGAGCCACGAGCGTCACCACCATCGACTCATCGGCACCTTCGTTGGAACTGACGCGTCTGAACGCTCGACTCAACGACACCGAACCCGGTGAGTTGATCGTTGGAGACGCCGGCGAACAGTTGCGACGTCTGCGCGATCGACGCGCCGAATTCGATCTGATCATTCTCGACCCACCGAAGTTCGCTCCCACCCAGAAAAACCTCGACCGGGCCTCGCGCGCTTACAAGGACGTCAACCTGTTGGGTGCCAAGCTTCTGGCCCCCGGTGGCCGCCTGTTGACGTTCTCGTGCTCTGGGGCGGTGAGCATCGATCTCTTCCAAAAGATCGTGGCCGGCGCGGCTCTGGACGCCAAACGATCGATGAGCATCGTGCAA
>RHCK01000203.1 GCA_010030605.1 Acidimicrobiia bacterium | reverse complement strand
AATTGTCCGATGCGGGCCTCGTCTCGGATCCGGGCGACTTGTATTCGCTCACCGTCGAACAACTGCTCACGTTGGAAGGTTTCGCTCGCATCAGCGCCGAGAAACTTCTGGTGGCCATCGACGCGTCGAAGTCTCGTCCGCTTCCCAAGATCCTCACCGCGCTCGGCGTGAAGCATCTTGGTCCGTCGGCATCGGAAGCTCTCGCCGTCGCCTTCGGCAACCTCGACGCCATCATGAACGCGTCGCTTGCTGATCTCGCCAACGTCGATGGCGTGGGTGACGTCATCGCCGCATCGGTCACCTCGTGGTTCTCGGTTCCCGACAATCGCGCGTTCATCGAAAAGATGCGGGCCAGCGGTGTCGAGTTCGGCAACGTGGAGGTGTCGCGACTTCCGCAGAACCTGGTCGGCCGCAACATCGTCGTCACCGGTTCGTTGGAAGGTTTCGACCGCGACGGCGCCGAGCGCGCCATCAAGGATCGTGGTGGAAAGAGCCCCGGATCGGTGTCGAAGAAAACCGACGCGTTGGTGGTCGGTGCCGAACCCGGAGCGAGCAAACTCACCAAGGCTCAGGAACTGGGTATTCCCGTTCTCGACGAAGCGCAGTTCGTCATCTTGCTGGAAACCGGCGAGATCCCCGGCTGATCGTCAGAGAACTTCGAACGACCACGAGAAGCTGCGCGCGGTGCCGCGACCTTCCTCGATCTTCCAGTAGGTCACCATCACACGGTGCACGCCGACGTTGTACTTCTCGACGACCGCACCTTCGGTGGGCTCGAAACGAATCAGCGAGTTGCCTTGGTCGTAGATGGCGGTTTTGGGAAGTTCGATTTGTTGGCCGGGCTTCACGTCTTGTGGCGCGGCGTCTTCGAGGCGGGTGGTGGGAATGGTGATGCCGTCCAGCGTCAACTCGGCCTCGTAGCCGTCGACGAGGTCCACCGAGATCTCGGTCTGCGACAACACTTGGCGGTCGTTCGGTGCGGGGGAGACGCTGATGATCTGATCGGGATAGCCGAGAGCCTCGCGACCGGTGGTGGCCGACATGAGACCGAGGATCACCATCATCAGACCCATGGCCAGACCGGCGCTGATGAGCACCATCTCGATCGACGGCCGCCGACGACGGCGAGCGGGGCCACCCTCGCCCGTGGCGCCGAGCGGCTCGATCGCGGACCCCGCATCGGGCTCGGTGTCGGCCGGGAGAGGGGTGTCGCTGTCGGTCACCTCGTCATTCTCGCCCGATGTGCTGGTGTTTTGCACGTTGTGACGGGGGCGATCGTCACACATTCGCAATACACCGCTAGTTTCCGAGCGATGTCCGTCTTCGAGAACCACGACCCGGAATCGCTCATCGACACGCTGGTCGATGGCCGGTTCCGCCTGCGGACCGAGATTTCGCGGTCGGGTTCGAGCACCGTCTTCGTGGCCGAGGATCAGCGAGATGGGTCCGATGTGGCGGTCCGACTGTTCTCGGCCGACGTCAGCGGTCGCCGCGGCGAGGCACTGCTGGATCAAGCCCGAGCCGCCGCTGAGATGTCGCACCCGAACGTGGTGCGCACGACCGGCTTCGGACGCACGACCGTGGCCGGCGTTTCACGCGTGTACGTCGCCCAGGAGCGCCTCACCGGGGGCACGTTGCAAGACATGCTCGACCGGGGTCGGTTGCTGACCCCGAGCCAGGCTCTGGCCGTGGGGGTCGACGTGTGTCGGGCCCTCGACTACGCCCACAAGCGCGGACTCACGCACTTCGATCTCCGTCCCTCAGCCATCGTGTTCGGCGACGATCGTCGGGCCCGGGTGGCCGACCTCGGTGTGGCGTCGGTGGTGTCCGAGGATGCGTGGGCGGACACGACGACTGTTTCGTTGGAACGCGCCCGTTATTGCGCGCCCGAGCAGGCGACCGGCGAACCCTTCGACGAGAAGGCCGACGTCTACGCCCTCGCGTTGATTCTCTCCGAAGCCGTGTCCGGCTCCGTTCCCTTCCTCGCCGATTCGGTGGTCACCACGTTGGGTGCTCGCGTCGACAAGCTCTTCCCGGTGTCGGCCGACCTGGGTGGGTTGGCGTCGGTTCTGGAAAAAGCCGGACGCTCCGATCCGCTCGAGCGATCGGGAGCCTCCGACATGGGGCGCGCACTCGTTCAAGCCGCGCCGTCGTTGCCCCGCCCCGCGGCGTTGCCGATCGTGTCCGCGTCGATCTTCGACGGAGATCGCACGGGAGACATCCCGCGACCTATCCCGTCCGCATCCACTCCTTCAGCGTCGATTCCGGCTGCCACGGGAACGATGGAGATCATCGACGGTGAGCCCAACGTGATCGTCGAACAGCCCACGGCCGACGTGCCGTTGATCGGACGCTGGATCGTGGCCGCGGTCGCCGTGCTCGCGGTGGTCGTCGGTGGATTCGTGTTGTTCAAGTTCATCCAGAAGGATTCACACGAGATTCCGATGCTCACCGGCATCGACGTGGGCGAAGCCACGAACCTCGTCACCGAATTCGACTGGACCATCGTCGAGGTGGAAGAAGCGAGCGAGGACGTTCCGGCGGGAGCGGTTGTTCGCACCGACCCCGAAGCCGGTCGCTCGTTGCAGTCCGGAAAGACGATCACGTTCTTCGTGTCGACGGGCCCGCCGCCGGTGCCGCTTCCCGAGTTGAACAACCTCGATGTGGCCGCCGCCACCACCGCATTGACCGAAGCGGGTCTCGTGCTCGGCGCTCAAACTCCCGAGTTCAGTGAGGACATCGCGACCGGTCTGGTCATTCGTTGGGTGGTGTCGTTGCAACCGAATTTGGTGGCGGGTCAGGAAGTGGTGAAGGGAACCGCAGTCGACGTGTTCGTTTCGCAGGGTCCGGCACCGCGCGTGATCCCCGATCTGCGTGGAATGACCATCGAGAACGCCACTATCGCGTTGAACGATTTACAGCTCATCATCAATCGGGCCGACGATGAATTCTCGAACGAAGTGCCCGTGGGCGGAGTCACGACCCAGTTGCCCGCCGCCGGTGAGTCGCTGCCGAAGGGCTCGTCGGTCACCGTTGCCATTTCGAAAGGTCCCGATGTGGTCCCGATGCCGAACTTGGCGACGAGCACCAATCTCGATGCGGTGAAGCAAACTCTCACGAACGCCGGACTCACGGTGGGCACTGTCACGGGACGTGTTCGAGGCGCACCCATCGCGGCCACCGTTGGTGGTCAAGTGGTGGCGCCGGGGCAACTGCTTCCGCGCGGAAGTGTCGTCGACATCGTTTATTACGGCTGATTCGAGCCCGACTTTTCCTGCCATCCATCGGCGGGAATAAGGTGAATTCACAGTCGAAGGAGAAGAATCATGGGAGCACTCGACGGCCGCGTGGCCATCATCACCGGAGCAGGTCGCGGACTCGGACGTGAGCATGCGTTGTTGTTCGCCGCCGAAGGAGCCAAGGTCGTGGTGAACGACTTGGGTGGGGCGAACGATGGCACGGGAACCGACATCACCCCCGCACAGCAGACGGTCGCCGACATCAAGGCCATGGGCGGCGAGGCC
>RHCK01000202.1 GCA_010030605.1 Acidimicrobiia bacterium | reverse complement strand
GCCGCGACGGCGAACAGGAAGAGAGACCACCACCAGAACATCTCGCCGAGATAGTTCGGATGGCGGGAGCGACTCCAGAGTCCGGTGTTCAACACGTCGCCAGGCTGTTTGGTTCGGTTGAAGCGACGCAGATCAACGTCGGCAAAATGTTCGAGAGCGACTCCGACGAGAGCGATGACGCACGCCGCGATGTCGAGAACCCCGATGTTTCGCCCGTCGGGTTGTTGGGGATGGGCGATGGCCGCGGCCATTGGTAGCGATCCGAGAGTGACAACAATCAGCGGGAAGAGATGAACCGACGTGAAACTCACCGCCCAACGGGGCATGGGGGCGGTCTCGTACAACATGCGGTAACGCCAATCCTCGTGATCGAGTCCGGTCCAGCCGATGGCCCAATTGGCGGTGAGTCGAACACCCCACAAGAGGGCGCAGCCGGCAATGAGCCAGTTGCGTGTCGACGTACCGTCGACGGAGAGCGCGCCCCACACCGCGAACGCCGGTGGAAGAACACTCCACCACGCGTCGAAGGTCGATCCGTTTTGCACCACCTGACTGGCGATGTACAGGAAAGCCACCGACACGGCGTAGCCCACGATGAGCGCCTTGTAGGGATGGTCGGAGCCGATGCTGGTGGCCAACCAGAGTGCGCCGGTCGTTGCCACAACGTAGAGGGCAACGATCACCAAGAAGGACCGGCCGCGAGTCCATGTCCGTTCATGTTCGCTCGTCATGTGCCCATCTTGTCCGATCGGTCGTTGTCATGCGCACATGGACCGCTCATGGATGTGGCAAACGGACGAACCGGATCCGCGTGATCGGAGCCGCGTTCCGGACACAAACGGCCGAGCATCTACAGTTGCGTCATGAAGCGGCGTCTGGTCTCCATACCTGCTCTGATTCTGGCGGCGATCCTGCTCCTGATCACCGCACCGTTGTGGATCGTGGTCAGTGCGATTGGCGATCTGGTCCGCGGCCGCCGTCGTTTGCCCACGATACGACTCTTGGCATTCGCGGTGTCGTGGAGTTGGTTGGAACTGAGCGGCGTGACCATGTCGTTGGTGCTTTGGATGACAGGCCGGTCCGGATCGCACGAACGCCATTACGCCCTGCAGCGGTGGTGGGCCCGAAACCTGCTCCGGGCTTTGCGCGCGACATGCGGTGTTCACGTGACCGTCGAGAACCCCGAGGCATTGCGGCCGGGTCCGGTCCTGTTGTTCGCTCGTCACGCCAGCCTCGCCGATTCGCTCGTGTCGGCGTACGTGGTGACGACCGTGGCCGGAATGAAGCCGAGGTACGTCCTCAAAAAAGAACTGCTGGCCGACCCCTGTCTCGACATCGTCGGGCAGCGGCTCCCGAACCACTTCCTCGATCGAGCGGCGACCGATTCGACCCCCGAACTCGACGCACTCGCGCGTTTGACCAGTGGCATGGACGCCGACACCGTCGGAATCATTTTTCCGGAGGGAACTCGAGCGAATCCGGACAAGCGCGCGAAGGCCCTTGCCAAGATCTCGGCCGTTGATTCCGATCGAGCCGGTCGGGTGGCGTCGATGCAACATCTTCTCCCGCCACGACCGGCGGGTGCGGCGGCAATGTTGCGAGGCAACCCATCGTGTGATGTGGTGTTGGCGTGGCACGTCGGTTTCGAGGGACTGGACACGTTCGGCGGCATCCTGTCGGCGCTCGCCGAACCGGTGCCCCCCGTTCGATTCGTTCTGCGTCGGATCCCCCGATCCGAAGTCCCGTCACCGTACGGTGATTTCACCGCGTGGCTCGATGCCGAGTGGATGCGCATGGATGACGAAGTCGACGCGGCGTTGAAAGCGCGGTTTCAGGAACGGAGGACATCGAATGGGTGAGGTCATGTTGTGGTCGGCGCTGGCGATATTGATCGTCATGTTGTCGACGTGGGCGATCAGCGTCGCGATCCGCAATGCCTCGATCGTGGACATCGTGTGGGGACTCGGATTCGTGGTTGTGGGTTGGGTGGCGCGAGCAACCGCGGATGGTGACGATGCGCGTCAGTGGCTTCTCACCGTGATGGTGTCGGTGTGGGGATTGCGATTGGCCGGTTACTTGGCGTGGCGCAACATCGGCCACGGCGAGGATTATCGCTACAAGAACATGCGCAAGCATTGGGGAGCGAAGTTTCCGGTGGTGAGTTTGATCACGGTCTTCGGATTGCAGGGAACGTTGATGTGGATCGTGTCGCTCCCTGTTCAGCTGGGTCAGTCGGATGCCACGCCCAATGTCGGTGCGGTGGCGATCGTTGGCGCGTTGGTGTATCTCGTCGGACTCTTCTTCGAGGTGGTCGGTGATGCTCAATTGGCGCGCTTCAAGGCCGATCCCACCAATGCGGGAACGGTGATGGATCGCGGTTTGTGGAAGTACACACGGCACCCGAACTATTTCGGAGATGCCTGTGTGTGGTGGGGCATTGCGATTGTGGCCGCCGAAACGGGCACGGGGGCATGGGGCCTCATCGGTGCGGCGGTGATGTCGATCTTCCTGCGTCGTGTCAGTGGCGTGACCTTGCTCGAGAAGTCGTTGAAGAAGCGACGTGCGGGCTACGAGGAGTACATCGCTCGGACGAGTGCCTTCATTCCTCGTCCGCCTCGAAAGCTCTGACGATCGGAGCGGTGGCGAACCATCGCACGATCTAGGGTGTCAACGTGAGTGTCGCCAACCGAACGGAACCTCGTTCGTTCCGTTTTCGGGCCGCCTCGCTGTTGGTGGCGATCTGCGGAGTTGGTGTGGGGATATCGGTGATGGTCTCCGCGCGACTTGGTGTCGCTCCCGCGGATGTGTTGGCGACGGGCGGAGCCAAGCAATTGGACATTGGTGTGGGCACCATGGGGTGGATCAGCGGTGCGATCTTCACCTTGCTCGCTGTGGCCGTTCGTCGGCCACCGTCATGGGGAACCCTGATCGGTGGCGTTTTGGTGGGCCAGGTGGTGAACCTGGTCATCGACCGCATTCCGGATCCCGACGCCCTCGCCGCGCGAATTCCGATGATGTTTCTTGGACTCGCCCTGTTGTACGTCTCCATTTCGATCGGCGTGTCCACCACGCTCGGCACCGGACCCATGGAGTTGCTGATGTTGGGCTTGGTGGACAAGGGGGTCAGTGTTCAAGTGGCGCGTTGGGGAATCGAAGCGACGACGGTGACCATCGGCTTTCTTCTCGGAGGTCAGATCGGTGTGGGAACGATCATCTTCGTGGTGTGCACCGGACCGGTTCTGGCCCGCACCCTTCCGCCCGTTGCTCGTTTCATGGGGACGACGTTGGTTCGCGACACGGCCGCACTCGACGCCTGAATTCAGGCACGAGGAAGCCGACTGGACAACACGCCCCGCGATTCGAGATCGTCGATCGTCGTCTCGTCGAATCCCAACAGCTCGCGCAAAACGTTCCGATTGTCCTCGCCCCGAAACCGTGGTTGACCACCGGTGCCCACTCGACCATTCGAGAAGTGCCACGGCGCGTTCGGTACCCGAATGGTTCCGCCGCGCCGATCTTCGATTTCGACGATCGCCCCTCGA
>RHCK01000201.1 GCA_010030605.1 Acidimicrobiia bacterium | reverse complement strand
TCAGCCAAGGGGTCTGGGTCACGCGGTGGCCTGCGCGCGTACCGCGGTCGGTGACCAACCCTTCTTCGTGATGTTGCCCGATGAATTGATGGCCGACTCGAGTCTCTTGTTGGGACTGTCGCGGGTCGTCGCCGACACCAACGTGGGCGCGGTCGCATTGAAGCGCATGCCGCGCGCCGAACTGTCGCGCTACGGAATCGTCTCGCCGGTCGGCGATGAGCGCGCGATGAGTGGTCTCGTCGCGTTGCCTTTCGTCGAGGTGGTCGAGAAGCCAGCAATCGATGACGCACCGAGTGACTTGGCGATCATCGGTCGATATGCGTTGACGCCGGACATCTTCGATGATCTGGACGCGTTGCGACCCGGATCCACTGGTGAGTTGCAGCTCACCGATGCTCTCGCCGCTCAGGCCCGACGTTCGCCTTTGTGGGGCGTGATTTCCGATGTTGGTCGACGCGACATCGGAAATCCTTTGGGTTGGCTGCAAGCCGTCGTGGAAGCGGCCATTGATCATCCGGATTTCGGACCCGACTTCCGTGACTGGCTGGGCGAGCGAACTCGACAAGATTCCTGACGACGCGATGGCACCGGCCCTTACGGTGCTCAGGCCATACGCGTGAAGTGACCGTCGATGTCGAGAGGGAGGCCGTATTCGTCGACGGAGAACTCGTGCACGGGCAGGTCGTCGTCGCGGTGGATCGACCACAAGCGTGATCCGAGTCGCGTGTAGTTCAGGCGCGCCCGTGTGATGTCGAGTGTCTCCGGATCGACGACCACGGAATGGACGTCGACCGATGCGCCGATGTTCGAACCCAATCGACGTATTGCCATGGTTCGCGTGAACGGGCTGCAACGAACATCGATGTCTTCGCATCCACCAAGATCTCGCCGCTCCGAACCGTTGACTTCGCCCCACTTGCCACGGCCATCGTTGGCGAGCCACAGGTCGGGCTCGTCCATGTCGCGAAAGAGCAACATCTGTTGCAGATGCCAGGTGGCGGAGAACCGCATCACGTATTGCACGTCTCCGTAACTCGTGGACGGAACCGTCACTCGGCCATCCACCGTCCACGCTTCGTTCTCGAAGGAAACCGTCAATTCCTCGAAGGTGTCGAGGTTCCCCGTCCGCCCGGCCCAGCGCGCCGTGAATCCGGACTGGGGGAGATGCGAGTAGGAGGCGGATTCCACTCCACGAGTGTGCCATTGGGGCGGTACCGTCATCGTCATGGCGGGCGGATTGATCCCCATCGACGAAGCGCAGCGTCACGTGCTCGAACGTTGTTCGGTGACCGACGTGGTGCGCGCGGATTCGTTGGCCGGCCGTTTCCCGGCGTCGGTGATGGGCGCGGTGCTCGCCACCGATGTGGTGTCGGCCGAGGACGTACCACCATTCGCGAACTCGGCGGTCGACGGTTATGCCGTTCGTTCCGTCGACGTCGACGGTGCATCGGCGCAGAAGCCGATCGAGTTGCGCGTTCGAGGCGAGGTCGCCGCCGGTGCCGCGGCGTCCGTCGACGTGGCCTCGGGCACCGCCGTGCGCATCATGACCGGTGCTCCCATGCCCGCCGGTGCTGATTGCGTGGTGATGGTCGAGGACACGTCCTTCGACGGCGACAAGACGATCCTCGACGGTTCGCTCTCGGTGCGCATCATGAAAGCGGTCAAGTCCGGCGACGGCGTTCGTTCGGCGGGTGACGATGTGCGACGTGGCGAGACCGTGTTCGTGGCCGGCACCACCATCACCCCGGCCGTGGCCGCCGTGTTGGCCAGTGTCAACGCGCGTTCGGCGTTGGTGCACCGTCGCCCGCGGGTGGCCGTGCTGTCCACCGGAGATGAATTGGTCGACGACGGATCCGCATTGGCGCCCGGTCAGATTCGCGAGAGCAATCGCACGATGCTGGTCGGTCTGGTGAACGCCAGCGGTGTCGAGGCGATCGACTACGGAATCGTTCGCGACGACGAAGCGGCGCTGGAGGCGGTGTTGCGCGACGCCGCGAACTCGTGTGACGCCATCGTCACCAGCGGTGGCGTGAGCATGGGCGACTACGACGTGGTGAAGGCCGTCCTGTCGCGCATCGCGGACATGCGCTGGATGCAGATCGCCATCAAACCCGCCAAGCCATTCGCGTTCGGACGACTCACGAACGGTCACGGAGCACCGGTTCCAGTGTTCGGATTGCCCGGCAATCCGGTGAGTTCATTGGTGAGTTTCGAATTGCTGGCCCGTCCGGCGTTGCGCCGCATGGCCGGCCATCCCGAGTCCGCGTGGAATCGACCCGTGGTGAACGCCATCGCTGACCAGCCGTTGACCCGTGGCCGCGACGGCAAAGTGCATTACCAGCGGGTGGTTGCCCGTTTCGCCGACGACGGGCGCGTTCATGTGCAGTCGGTGCGCGCCCAGGCCAGCCATCAGTTGGCCGCCACCGCCTTGGCGAACGCCATCGCCGTGGTCGGTGACGGTGACGGCGTCCCGGTCGGGGGCGAGGTGCCGGTCATCCTGCTCGTAACCTGAGCCCATGACCGCTGTGCCCACGAGTTCGCCGGACGTGCCCGCGCGCGACCTCGTCGACCCGTTCGGTCGCACCATTCGTGACCTGCGCATCTCGGTCACCGACCGATGCAACTTTCGCTGCACGTATTGCATGCCCGCCGAAGGGATGCAATGGCTGCCCAAGTCGGAGGTGCTCAGCTTCGAGGAATTGGAACACGTCGCGCGACTTTGTGTGCAGCGTTACGGAGTCGACGGCATTCGGCTCACCGGTGGCGAACCCACGGTGCGCGCGCACCTTCCCGTGTTGGTGGCCAAGTTGGCCGCGTTGGTGGTGCCGCACGACTCGTCGTCACCGCTCGCTGGCCAGCCCATCGATCTGGCCCTCACCACGAATGGTGCGACACTCACCAACTGCGTGGACGAATTGAAAGCCGCGGGTCTGTGTCGAGTGAACATCAGCCTCGACACGCTCGACCGCACCAAGTTCGAAACCATGACGCGCCGCGACGAATTGGTGCGTGTGTTGGAGGGAATCGACGCCGCCATTGCGGCCGGCTTCGCCAGCGTCAAGATCAACGCGGTCATCGAACGCGGTGTGAACGACGACGAGATTCTCGACCTCGCCGAATTCGGGCGCTCGAAAGGTGTCGAGGTTCGCTTCATCGAGTTCATGCCTCTCGATGCCGAAGGGCATTGGGTGAACGACAAGGTCGTGAGCCAGGACGAGATCGTGGCGCGCATCGGTTCGGTGCATCCCCTGGAGTCGGTGCCGGCACGCGGTGCGGCTCCCGCCGATCGTTGGCGTTATCTCGACGGAAAAGGCACCGTGGGTGTCATCCCCAGCGTCACCAAGCCGTTCTGTGGTGATTGCGATCGCGTGCGCGTCACCGCCGACGGACAATTCCGCACCTGTCTGTTCGCCACCACCGAATTCGATCTGCGGTCGGTGTTGCGATCGGGGCTGGTCGGCCGCGATCTCGACGATGCGGTGGCCGACGTCATCGAACGGGCGGTCGGCACGAAGTGGGCGGGTCACCAGATCAATCAGGTGAACTTCGTTCGCCCGAAGCGCACGATG
>RHCK01000021.1 GCA_010030605.1 Acidimicrobiia bacterium | reverse complement strand
TCACGCAACATACGTCTGGCGCAACTGGACCGGGGTTTCGCGGTGACCATCGCACTCGGTTGGTGGTTCTCGATGTGGGGCATGTGGTTCACCATCACCCGAGGAGATGGTTTGGTGCTGGCTGATCTTCCGGTCCGTCGGGGATCCACGGAGATCGTGCCGAACGCCTTCCCGGTTCGACCCGGCGATGTGCGGGCCACGATGAGACGGGGGCCTCGCACCACCCGACGCATCGTTCTCGCCGTGGCGGCCGCGGTGGCGTTGATCACCGCGATCGTGCTTGGCTCGTCGGATTCGACGTCCACCTTGGCCTCGGTCGACGTTCCCTCGACGGAACCGGTCAACTCTCAACCGACCGGCCCGCAACCGACCATCACGTTGCCACCCCAACGCGAAGCCGCCACCGACTACGTGTCGGTCGATGATCGTTCCCATCTCGACGTGGCGATCATGTCGACGCAGGTGGCGCCCGGAGACACCGTCGAGGTTCTGTTGACCTATGACAAGTCGGCCATCAACACGTTCGGCAGTCTCGGACCCAACGGAGATCAAACCGATGCGTACCGTTCGTGCCAGTCGGCCCGTGGCGTGTATCGCGACGTCCCCGCGCAGTCGGGTGCCACCGAACAATTCCGGATTTTTCTGGTGTCGGACAATGATGTTCGAATTCAGTTGGCCGACACGTACGTTCAGCTGACGTTGGCGGGAGCGATGGTGGAGGGGTGTCCAGAAGCCCAAACGTCGGGGGTCGATCCCTACCGGGTTCTGCAACGCACGTTCTACGTTCCGACGACGGTGCCGGTCACCATTCCGGCCGACGTCGAATCGGGAAACTATGCCATCGAGATCGAACTCGCGATGGTCCAGTGGGCCACATCCACCAACACGCCGATCAACGTGAGCTGAACAACGGCGTCGTCAGTGCGGTGCGCCGAACTGACGGTCGCCGGCGTCTCCGAGACCGGGAACGATGAAAGCGTTCTCGTTCAATCGTTCGTCGATCGACGCGGTGAAAATGCGCAGGTTCAATCCGGTTCCACGCAGGAACTCGATGCCTTCGGGGGCGGCCAGCACGCAGATCACGGTGATGGGTCCGGTCGGATTGCGCTCCATCAACAACTCGCAGGCATGAGCGAGTGATCCGCCGGTGGCGAGCATGGGGTCGAGGACGATGCAGGTTCGTCCGGCCAGAGTCTCGGGAAGCTTGTTGACGTAGGGCTTGGGTTCGAAAGTCTTTTCGTCGCGACTGATGCCGACGAATCCAACGTCGGCGTTGGGCATCAACTCTTGTGCGGCGTGCACGAAGCCGAGTCCGGCTCGGAGCACGGGCACCACCACCGGTTGGCTGGACAATGCCCGACCCGAGGTGGTCGTGAGGGGAGTCTGTACCGTCACTTCGTGGGTCGCCAGATCGCGGGTGGCCTCGGCCAACAGCAACATTCCGACTCGTTCCAATTCCTGACGGAACAAAGCGTTGGGGGTCGAGACATCGCGGATGCGCGTCAGCGAGTCGGCGATCAGCGGATGGGAGACAACATGAACTTCGACGGTCATGATCCCATTCTTGCCGATCAGCGGGTCTGGCTCCCCATAGCGAGTTCCGCCCGCAACAAGGCGTAGCGGGGCTTGATGATGCCGTTGATGATCCGGAGCCGTTCGGGGAAGGGGGCGAAGGCGCTTTTCATGGCGTTCAAGGTCATCCACTCGAAGTCGTCGAGGCCCCAGCCGAAAGCCTCGGCCAGTTGGTCGAACTCCTTGGTCATGGAGGTGTCGCTCATCAGCCGGTTGTCGGTGTTCACCGTCACGCGGAAGCGCAGTCGGCGCAGGAGCCCGATGGGGTGCTCGGCGATGGAGGCGCACACGCCGGTGTTCACGTTGCTGGTGGGGCACAACTCGAGTGGAATGCGACGATCACGCACGAATGCGGCGAGTCGACCCAAGACTTCTGCTCCGTCCGACCCGGAGATGTCGTCGACGATGCGCACTCCGTGACCCAAGCGTTCGGCACCACACAGTTGCACGGCCTCCCAGATGCTGGGCAACCCGAAGGCCTCGCCGGCATGGATCGTGGAATGGAAATTCTCGCGCTGCACGTGATTGAACGCTTCCAAATGTCGAGTGGGCGGATGACCCGCCTCGGCACCGGCGATGTCGAAACCCACGACTCCGCGATCACGCCAACGAACGGCCAGATCGGCGATCTCGAGACTTCGTCGAGCCGTGCGCATCGCCGAACAGATGGCGTAAATGGTGAGATCGGTTCCCTCGGCACCCTTGGTGAAGCCATCCATGATGGCCTGCATCACCTCGTCGAGGGTGAGGCCTTTCTCGGTGCACAGCTCGGGCGCCATGCGCACCTCGGCGTACACCACTCCGTCGGCCGCCAAGTCGCGCGCGCATTCGAACGACACTCGCTCGATCGCGTCCTTGTCCTGCATGACACCCACCGTGTGAGCGAACGTTTCGAGGTACAGCACGAGATCGTTGCGTTTGGCGCCACGATGGAACCACTTCGACAGATCGGACACGTCGGTGGTCGGAAGCCCCGAGTATCCGTATTCGGAGGCCAGTTCGACCACGGTTTCGGGACGCAATCCACCATCGAGATGATCGTGAAGAAGAACTTTGGGTGCGCGCAGGTGGGTGTCGTTCATCGTGCGCCGGCCATGTCGGAGAGTCGTCGCAACGGAAGCTCGGGTGAACGTTGCAACCAGTTCCATGTCGGATAGTTCGCGGCGCCGGAGATGCAGTGCACCGAATACGCGTGTCGACTCTTGTCGCTGCGGTTCACGTCGCTCCAGTGCGGCAGCAGACCATGCAGAACCACCATCGTGCCGGCGGACACCTCGAGGGGAACGAGATCGCCGGGAACGTCGGGCAGTGGAGACGCGTCGAGAACTTCGAAGGTCGCCCCATCGTTGGCGGCGTTGCGAACGAACTTTTTGCGAAGGGTGGTCCGATGCCCTCCGGGCAGGGCCCAGAGACACCCGTTCTCGAGCGTGGCGTCCTCGATGGCGAACCAGAATCCGGTGACGGTCACCGGATCGGTGTAGAGGAACGTGGCGTCTTGGTGGCAGCCCACTTCACCACCGATGCGGGGCTGCTTGCAGATGTACATGCTCTGCAACGCCAGTGCATCGGGCATGCCGAGATCGGCGGCCACTCCGGCGAGCGCGTTGGTGTACGTGAAGTCGGCGAATACGGAATCGAGGTCGTGCATGGCGTGACCGATCTTGTTCACGCTGAGTTCCTTCGCCTGTCGAAGGCGCCCCTCCCCGTCGAAAGCCTCCTCTTCGAAGAAGCAGTGAATGCCGTTCGCTGATTCGATGAACTCGCGGTCGGCATGACGCGACTGTTCGTTCGTGGTGAAGACGCTGCGATGGGACTCGGGATCGAACGAGTGAAGAATTTCCTCGGCGCGAGCCTTCAACGCACGGCAGGCGTCTTTGGTGGCGAAATCGGGCAACACCAGGAATCCGTCGCGGTGATAGTCGGCGATCTGCGTGTCGGTCAGGACCTTTCCCATGGCGGGATTCTACGAGGTATTCGAGGGCGGTTCTCTTCGCCGAGACCGCATCTTCGAAGTCATGATTCGACGGGTGTGGTCATGACGAAAGACCCATACGCTGTGCGTTCATGGACAGCTCCGGTGGCGATTCGATGCACGACAGGTTGACGGTTCTGGGTGCCACGGTGCGCGAGGCGATCGAGCACGTGGAGGTCTTCCCGGCGCCGAAGAATGTGTCCATCGTGCGCTTCTCGACCGACGAGTTGGCATCGATGTGTCCGGTCACGCGCCAACCCGACTTGTCGCATGTCGTCATCGAATACGTACCGGCCGAGTGGTGCGTGGAGTCCAAGAGTCTGAAGCTCTATCTGTGGAACTTCCGTGACCGCGCGGTGTTCGCCGAAGCCTTGGCGGCCGAGATCGCCGGCGAGATCATGGCCACGGCTCGGCCCACCGGAGTGCGCGTGACGCTCACGCAACGACCGCGTGGCGGTATCGAGGTTCAGGCCGTGGCCGCGTTGGGTGAGTGGCGCTGATTCGAAACGCGTGTCGCGAGCCGCGCGACTCAGTGGTTCTCGCCGGGACGATACGACTGTCCGGCGTGTGCGGGAGGCCGCAACTGCTGGCGGGCTCCGGCCAACACGATGATGGTCACGATGTACGGCGTGGCGGCCACGAACTCCGATGGCACTTCGTCGACGACGATCCAGGTGAACAGCGCCAACGCCGATCCGAACGCCGACCCGATTGCCGCCAGGTTCTTGCGGCGAACAACGAGCACGATCGTGATGCCGGCCAGAACGATGGCGGTGACCAACAAGAGTGCGGGAACGTTCTTCGCGTCGCGGAACTTCAGCGCGGTGGGGAAACCGAAGAGAATGGCCCCGCGCAACACGCCGACCGGATTCCAGTTGCCGAAGATGGTGGTGGCCAGTCCGATGAACCCGCGACCGCCGGTTTGGCCCTGTCGGTAGGTGCTGGTGAGAACGCAGGACAGATACGCGCCACCGAACGCGGCCAATGCTCCACTGATGGCCATCGCTTGGTAGCGCAAGCGCACCACCGGCACTCCGAGGCTCTCGCCGGCACGCGGTGATTCGCCACTCGAGCGCAGTCGCAATCCCCAACGGGTGCGCCACAAGATGTATGCGGTGAGGGGAACGATCGCCAGCGCCAACAAGGTGGGGATGTAGACGTCGCTCGACACACCACGAAAAAACGCCGCCACGTCGGGGACGAGCGGGATGTCGTGCTTGTTCTCCAACCATCCGAGCATGTCGGGGCTCTTCCAATTCCCGATGTGTCCTCCGCTGAGGAACGGCATGTCGAAGGTGCCGTAGCCACCCTTGCCGGTGGGCGATTGGCTCTCTCCGCCACCATTGCCCTTGAAGGCGATGATCGAGAGATACTCGGTCGCTCCGCCGGCGAGGATGTTGATCGCGATACCCGACACCACATGGTCGACGTTGAAGCGCACGGTGGCCAACGCGTGCAACAGACCCACCAGCGCACCGCCGGCGAGAGCCAAGGCGATTCCGGCCCACGAGCCCCATTTCCAGGCACCGAAACCGCCGAGCCAGGACCCGACGATCATCATGCCTTCGATACCGATGTTGACGATGCCAACCCGTTCGGCCCACAGGCCAGCCAAGCCGGCGAGCAGGATGGGAGTGGCCACGCGCAATGTGGACGAGACGGTGCCGGAACTGGTGAGGTCGTCGGTGTTCGTGACGATGCGCACGATGGACAGCACCAGGACGAATCCGAGGGACATGAAAATGGCCCGACGAGCGGGGCTGAGCGAGGAGATGAACGATGTGTCGCTCATGATGCGGCCTCGACCATTTTCTCGTCGATCATGGCCGCCGCTCGGCGTTGAATGCGACGGTCATCCCATCGCTTGACGGCCTCGTTGATGATCACCACGGCCAACACGATGATGCCGGTCATGATGGTGACGATTTCCTTGGGGATGTCGTCGAGCTGCAACCGCCCGGAAGCTTCTCCGAGGAAACCGAAGAGCAGCGCCGAGAAGAAGATGCCAACGGGATGGTTGCGTCCGAGCAGCGCCACGGCGATGCCGTTGAACCCTTGTTGTTCGGCCAAGTTGTTCTGGTAGGCGTGAACGTCTCCCATCAATGCGCGCATGCCCACCAGACCAGCGAGCGCGCCGGAGATCAGCATCGAGATGAGAACCATCTTTTTCGGATTCACGCCCGTGGCGCGGGCCGCACCGGCGTTGGCGCCGGACGCGCGCAACTGGAAACCGAACTTCGTCTTCCACACGAGAACCCAGAAGAGAACGAGGACCACGATGGCGACGATGAGCATTCCGTTCAAACGTCGATCGACGAGGTCGGGGAACCACGCGCTGCGTGGAAGATCCTTGGTCTTGACCAAGAGGCTGGTGGACTCACCCTCTTTGTCGAGACGGAAGAAGGTGTCGAACGACCACGCGACCACGCTGAGTGCGATGAAGTTCAACATGATCGTGGAAATCACTTCATTGACGTTGCGCTTCACCTTCAGCCAGCCGGCGAAACCGGCCCACAAGGCACCGGTGGCCATGGCCACCACGAAGCAGAACGCGATGTGCAACGGTGCGGGAAGATTCACGGCTCCGCCGATGACGGCGGTCGACAGGAGCGCCACGCGCATCTGTCCTTCGACGCCGATGTTGAACAGGTTCATCTTGAAACCGATCGCCACCGCCGCCGCCGAGATCATGAGTGGCGTGGCGCGGTTCAACATTCCCTGCAACACCTTGGTTTCGCCAGCGGCGCCGAACAAGGTCGAGTAGGCCTTCACGGGATCCTTGCCGGTGATGAGCAAGATGACGGCACAAATGATGAGGGCCACCACGATGGCGAGCACCGAACTGGCCGAGGTCACCAGCATGCGTTGCAACTTTTGGCGATTCACGAACGGACCCCCTGGACTTCGCCGGTCATGTAGGTGCCGAGCATTTCCGGGGTGGCCTCGGCGGGATCGAGCTCCGCGGTGATGCGCCCGTCGAACATGACGAGGATGGTGTCACTCAGACCGATGAGTTCCTCGAGGTCGGCACTGATGAGCAACACGCCAAGTCCGTTGTCGCGCGCGTGTCGCAATTCGTCCCAGATCGCGGCCTGAGCGCCCACATCAACGCCGCGTGTCGGATGGGCCGCCAAGAGAACCTTGGGATTGCTGGCCATTTCACGTCCGACCACCAACTTCTGTTGGTTGCCGCCCGAGAGTGCGAACGCGGGAACGTGCTCGCTCGGGGTACGCACGCCGAATCGCTCGATGATGGCTCGACTGTCGGCTTCGATCGCACGACGGCGGGTGAACACCGTCGAGGTGAGGCTCGGGTTGTCCTCGCGTCCCAGAAACGTGTTCTCCCACAAGGGAGCATCGAGGAGCAAACCCTCGCGGTGGCGGTCGAACGGAATGTAGGACAGACCGGAATTGATTCGTTCGCGTGTCGGTTCGCGGGAAACGTCGCGTCCCTCGAGGGCGATGTTTCCGCGCGCGATGGGCATCAAGCCCAGAATCGCTTCGCACAACTCGAACTGTCCGTTGCCTTCGACTCCGGCGATGCCCACGATCTCACCCGCGCGCACGCGCACGGACACGTTGTCGAGTGCCAACTTCGATCCGGACACCGACCCCTCCACATCGATGCCGGACACTTCCAACAACGTGGTGGATCCGATCGACGTTTCGCGTCCGGACGGGTCCGGCAAATCGCTGCCCACCATCAACTCGGCCAGTCCGCGACGGTCGGTCTCTCGCGGAGTGGTGTGGGCCACGGTGGTGCCCTGACGGATGACCGTGATTTCGTCGCAATTGGCCAGCACCTCGTCGAGCTTGTGCGAGATGAAGATGACGGTGGCACCTTCGGCGACGAGCCGCTTCAAGGTGACGAACAATTCGACCACTTCTTGCGGGACGAGCACGGCCGTGGGTTCGTCGAGGATGAGAATCTTGGCGCCGCGATACAACACCTTCAGGATCTCGACGCGCTGTCGTTGTCCGACACCGAGGCTGGCAACGGGTGCGTCGAGGTCGAACTCCACCCCGAGAGTCGTCATGAGTTGGCTGATTCGCGCATGGGCGCCGGCGAAATCGATTCGCCCGCGCGATGTCACCGGTTCGTTGCCGAGAATGATGTTCTCGGTGATGGAGAGGTTGTCGGCCAGCATGAAGTGCTGGTGAACCATTCCGATGCCGGCCGCGATGGCGTCGGTGGGGGAGCGAAACGTGCGAGTGGTTCCGTCGACGGTGATGGTTCCCTCGTCGGGTTGGTGCATGCCGTACAACGTCTTCATCAACGTGGACTTGCCGGCACCGTTCTCGCCGACGATCGCGTGAATGGTGCCCGGACGAACCGAGAGGTTCACATCATGGTTGGCGATGACGCCGGGGAAGGTCTTGGTGATTCCACGCAACTCGACCGCGAAGTCGCCGCGCGTGAGCGGTTGTTCCGACATGGTTCCCCTCGAAGTAGTGAACCAGTTATAGCAGAGAGCCCGGGTCGACGACCCGGGCTCTCGCGTACTGCAGGTTGCGGAACGAGTCCGCCGTTTCCCGATCAGGGAGCGGTCGGAACCTCGATGTCGCCGGCGATGATCGCGGCCTTGATCTCATCGAGCTGAGCGGCGATGTCGTCGACGTATCCACCGGAGGTGGCGTAGCCCACGCCGTCATTGCTCAGATCGAACACCTTGATTCCACCGGAGGTGTCGCCACCGGCGACGGCCTTGATGGTCTCGCACACGGCCACGTCGACGCGCTTCAGCATCGAGGTGAGGATGTGCTTCTGAGCCTCGGCATCACCGGAGGTGAGGTACTGGTCGCTGTCGACACCGATCGCCCACGCGTCGGCTTCGATGGCGGCCTGAATGGTGCCGGCACCCGAACCACCAGCGGCGGTGTAGATGATGTCGGCGCCCGCGGCGTACCAGCCGGCGGCGATTTCCTTGGCGCCGTCGACGTTGCCCCACGCGGTGTTGTCACCTGCGGGTCCGAGGTACGCAACATCCACGACGATGTCGGGGTTCACGTACTTGGCGCCCGCGGTGTAACCGGCTTCGAACTTCTTGATGAGGTCGATCTCCTGACCACCGATGAAGCCGATGTGGCCGGACTCGCTCTTCAGCGCGGCGGCGGCACCGACCAGGAACGAACCCTGCTCTTCGGCGAACACCAGGCTCGACACGTTGTCGGCCTCGACGACCGAGTCGACGATGCCGAAGTTGATGTCGGGGTTGGCGGCGGCGACTTCACCCATGGGGTCGGTGAACATGAAGCCCACACCCACGATGACCTTGGCACCACCTTCGACCAACAACTCGAGGTTGGCCTTGCGGTCCTCGTCGACGTTCGCCTCGAGTTCCTTGATTTCCGCACCGGTCGCCTCGGCGGCGCACTCGCCACCGACTGCTGCCGAGTCGTTGAACGTTCCGTCGCCACGGCCACCCGTGTCGAACGCGATACCGGCGATGAAACCGTCGGCCGCGGGTGCATCGGACGAAGCCGGTGCGTCGGAAGAGGCCGGGGCCTCGGTGCTGCTTGATCCGCCATCGTCGCCGCCGCAAGCAGTGGCGAAGAGGCCGAGTGCTGCGAGCGATGCCGCCAGCAGTCGTGCATTCTTGCGCATGTGGTTGTTTCCTCCCCTAGGTCACCGAACGGGGGTGTCCGGCGAATTGGATGACGAAACGTTACACCAACGGTACGGACGTACCGTTCACGCCCGATCTCGCTCTTATTGACGTCTCCCGCGATTCTGGATCGATTCGCGCCGTTCCGCCACCTTTTCGGTCGAGAACTGGGTGTCGCGCCAATGAGCCCCGTCGCGGGCCTCGATGGACCACCCCTCGGTATCGGCGTGGATCGCGGCGTAGGTGCGACGAATTTGACGCACCCCGGGCTGGTCGTTTCCGATGATGTCGAGGGCCAACTTTCGAGTGAAGGGGAGCAATTCGTCGTGGGGAACCACGTGGTTCACCAGCCCGCGTGTCAATGCCTCGTCGGCCAGCATGAAGTTGCCGGTCATGCTCATCTCGCGGGCGCGACGCAGACCCACGGCTTGGGGCAACAGCACCGTCAGCCCCCATCCGGGCATGACGCCGACGCGGGCGTGGGTGTCGCCGAATTTGGCGTTCTCGGACGCCACGAGGAAGTCGCAGTTCAACGCCAACTCGAACCCGCCGGTGATGGCGACGCCGTTGACCGCCCCGATGAGCGGTTTCGAGATACCCGGGAATGGTCCACGGACACCGTCGGCGTTGGGGCGTCCGTCGGCCCCCGAACCCGAGCCGAGATTCTTGCCCGACGAGCCCAGTTCTTTCAGATCGAGTCCGGCGCAAAATGCCGGATCCGTGCCGGTGAGGATGATCACATCGACGTCGTCGCTCGCGTCCGCTTGCTTCATGAGGGTGGGGAGAAGCTTGAGAACTTCCGACGACAACGCGTTGCGGGCCGCGGGACGGTTCAGGGTGATGGTGGCGATGCGCTCGCTCACTTCCAGAAGAACGACGCTGTCGGGTTCGGTGATCATGGTCATGGCTGTTCGTTTCCTCCGGTATTCGTTTCGTGTATCGCGTTGTTCGGTGTGATCCGTGAACTCAGTCGGCGGGCAAGAACGTGTACTTCACGTCCCCCATCTTCACGAGCATCGCGGCCACCCAACCACCCAGGGCTCCGAAGTGATCGTCGAGAAGCGTGCTCGCTCCGTCGGCCAATGATTCCTCGGCGAGTTCGTACAGACCTTCGAACGTGGCTTCGACCGCATGTTCGACGAGACCTTCATCGTCGAGGTGTGTCGTCTCCAGGGTCAGGCCCGCGCGTTCGAGTCGACCGTCACCGATGAGCGGACTGGTGGTGGGAACGATCGCGCGCACCAAGTCGAGGTCGGGGAGATCCTTGATGCGTTGAATGCGAAGCACGACTTCCATCTCGATGGAGGGTTGATCCTCCATTTTCTCGTCGACGTACCACCGGCGATACGCCGTCTGGCTCCACGACGGCCAGTCGAACGTCACGTGCGCGACGACTCGTGGGGGCAGACCTTCGCCGGGCAAGCCGTAACTGGTTTCCCAGGTGACGTCGCCGAGCATGACATCGACTTGGAAATGCTCCTCGAAGGCCTGTCGCTCGAGGAACGCTCGCTCGAACGCGTCGCGGAGTGCGCTGATGACATCGGTGAAGACGTGGTCGAGCATCGACGTTGACGCTAGTGCCTGATGTCGGCATGGGTTTCGGTCAGGCCCGGACGTAGATCCAATCGGTGCCCCCGAAACCGTTGAGCATCACCAGTCGATTGCGCGGTCCGTCGGCGTCGGCGTCTCCGGATTCGTATCCGGCATCGCCGTTCCACATCATGACGTCCTGTCCGTCGACCGTTCTGCCGGGACGGGTGACGTAGGCCGGCGGCTGCGAACGTCCACGCCGAATGGTGTGACGGTCTCCGGATTCGTGCAATTCGTGGAGGGTGACGATGGTGGGCGGCGCCATGGGAAGCGACGCCGACAACGCCTCGTCGGGCGCCATCCAGCGAAAGTCGACGATTTCGTGGTTGTCGATCTCGATCTCGCCGTCATCGTGCGCGGCCACGAAGAACCAGGTGGTGAATCGCGCGGGAGCCGACAACGGTGGGGTCCAGTGACTCCATGGCACGAGAGTCGAACGATCCACGCGCGCCGACACCTCCTCGGCCGCCTCGCGTACCGCGGCCGACATGGCGCGACTGAAATCGTCGTGTCCCTCGTCGGCATCATCCACGCGGCCACCGGGGAAGACCCACATGCCGGCGAAGGCACCGACATCGCTTCGACGCAACAACAACACCTCGA
>RHCK01000003.1 GCA_010030605.1 Acidimicrobiia bacterium | reverse complement strand
CTGCTCTGACCCTCCGCCCCACACATTGATTGGGATCGATAAGCGGTCATTTTTGGGGGTTTTTTCGCCCAACCAGTTGGTGCCCGGAATCATTGGGTAAATAAACCCCCTTTTTTGACCGCTTATCGATCCCAATCAATGTGTTTGTCGATCCCAATCAATGTGTGGGGCGGAGGGTCAGAGCAGTCGGGGGAACCAGTCGCCCGTCAGCAGTTCGCCCGAGACCCGCGAATCCGGTCCGTCGAACACCGCGGTCATCTCCGGCGACGTCGTCCAATCACGAGGCGCGAACACCATGTCATCACCGAGCAGTCGCAGGCTGAACACCCGACGTCGGTTTGTACCCGACACACCGGGAGCGCCGTGCACCGCGAGCATGTGGAACGCGATGCAATCGCCGGGCTGCAGATCGGCGCTCACGATGGTGTGCGCCGAACGTTCGGCGTCGTAGTTCGGCATCTCGGTCAGCGATCCTTCGGGGAACCACTTGGCTTGCTGATCCAAGAACGAACGCGGCATCAGCCACGGACCCCGATGGGTTCCGGCGATCACCTCGAGACAATCCTCGCGCGACACCGGATCCACCGGAATCCAGAAACTCACGTTCTGCACCCCTTCGACGTCGTAATACGGCTGATCCTGATGCCACGGCGTGCGCTGCCGCGTGCCGGGCTCCTTCACCAGGATGTGATCGTGATACATGGTGACCGTTCGCGACCCCATCAATTCGGCCGCCACCGTTGCCAACCTCGACGTGCGGATCACCGACTCGAAAGCAGGATGATCACGCCAGGTGCAGAAGTCCTCGATGAAGAATCCCGGGTCGTCGGGCGCGCTGGCCACCTTGGCGCGCGGGCTCGGGTTGGCCATCACCGCATCGATTCCCTCACGCAGCAGATCCACCTCGTGAGGCGCCAACACACCGCGCAACACCACCACTCCGTGTCGCTGGTATTCGGAACGCGGGAATTCGGCACTCGCCGTCATGCTCTCAGTCTGCCCACAGCCTCCCCGAGATCACGCACGTTCTGCTACAAGAGAGACCATGCCGTACACGCCCATCATCGGAACGCTGGCGTACGTGCGCGACAACTCCACCAACTCCGTGTTGATGGTTCATCGGAACCGACGTCAGCACGACGAACACTTGGGTAAGTGGAACGGCCTCGGAGGAAAACTGGAAACCCATGAGGACCTCGCCGCCGGAGTGCGACGCGAGCTTCGCGAGGAGGCCAGCATCGAGGTGGTATCGATGCGCCTTCGCGGCACCGTTTCCTGGCCCGGCTTCGGGCCGAACGGCGAGGATTGGTTGTCGCCGATCTTTCTTGTCGATTCATGGACGGGCACCCCGCCGGCCGACAACGACGAGGGTCGGTTGGAATGGATCGCCATCGAGCGGCTTCTCCGAGCCTGCGACCCCGATTCACGCGTTCGTGAAACGGCTCATCTGCCCATGTGGGAGGGCGACCGCCACTTCTTACCCCTGGTCTTGGACGACGACCCCCGGACGTTCCACGGGGTCATGCCGTATGCCAACGGGCGACCGACGGGTTGGACCGTCGAACGCTGGTAACCCCGCACAGTGGTCACCCCGCACACATTGTGAGGAACCACTCGTTATAGGGGTATGACCAGTCATGCCACCTCGACTCATGCCCCTGTAACCCGTGCCGCGCGCAACGCCACGCTCGCCCCGTCCGGCCCTCGTCGACACCGCCGTCGCAGCTTCTGGCAGCGGTCGCTCGACGAAGCCCGTGCCAGCGGCACGTGGTACCGCATCCCCAAGCTGTACACGAAGAAGACGGCGCAACAGATCGCCAGCGACGTGCGTTGCGCTCATCTGCGTCCGGCATCGGTGCACCGCGTTCGCGGCTTCGAACCCGACGAGATCTGGGAGAGCAAGTGGATCCCCACGTCGGGTGGCGCGCCCGGAGATTGTGAAGTGTGGGTGCGCTATCTCGGAGAAAAGTTCAATCTGGCCGAGGCCAGCTGAACAACCGAACGTGCGCGCGAAGCACCTGTTGCCACCGACGGGCGTCGGTCGGGACGACTAACCGCGAGGTCCGAGGAACATCACCCAGATCGCGTACTGATCCTTCGGCCCCTCGGGGCTGGGCTCGGATCGAGCGTCCCACCGTTCGCCCGGCAAGATGCCCTTCACACGAACTCCATCCGGCCGACGACGATGACTCGAGCGGAGATCGCTGGCGATCTGTTGGGCGGTGGACTTGGTGTACAGGCGCTCGACGCGATGCCACTTCTGGGGCACCTCACGAATCTCGCCGAGTGCGACGACCCAAAAGGAACGACGTTTCCACGGCGTCGAACTCGGCGGGTTTTCCACCTTTGCCTTCTTCGGTCGGGTTCCCGATCCAGAAGACTTTTTCTGGTTCTTCTTGCTCGATGAACAACACACACTTCGACTCCCCCAACAACAACATCGGCCCCGACTCTCAGCAACGCGGCATCGGAGCTCTCATCGGAGCCTGCGTCGGCGACGCCCTCGGAGCACCGTTCGAATTCGGCCCATCGCACGCCTTTTCGACGCGCTTCCCCACGCCCCTCTTGGGGACCTCCACCGAGATGATCGGCGGCGGTGCGTTCGACTGGGCCCCGGGCGAATTCACCGACGACAGCCAAATGATGCTGGCCCTGGCCGAATCACTGTTGGCCTGTGGGTCACTCGACCTCGACGACGTGTGGGCACGTTTCCGCGCCTGGCGTTCGGGGGCCACCGACTGTGGCACCACCACGGCCGGAGCGCTGGCGCACGAAGATCGTCACGACGCCGCGGCCGAGGTCCATCGCACCTGGGGGCGGACCGCCAGCAATGGCGCTCTCATGCGCACCTGGGCCATCGCGTTGGCCTACGTGGGTCATGACACATCCGACGTGATGACGATCGCGCGCACCCAGGCCGAGCTGACGCACTTCGATCCCCTCGCGGGTTGGTCGTTGACGGTGGTGCACGGGTCGTTCACCAACCCCACGGGCCGGTCCTCGTATCGCTATGCCGACCTCTTGGACACGGCGCGACTACTGCTCGGTCGTCGCCGGGCCAGTCGCACCCGCCTCGAAGAGCCGGCACATCCCCAACGTGTCGACGACGAAGTTCCGGTGTTTGCATCGGATCTTGGTGGTGCCATCGAATGCGACGGTGATTTCGCCACGGTCTCTCTGTGTCTCATCGATGGTCGGCTGGATCATCACACGGTGCGCCGCGAGTTGTACATGCGCGACGAGGTGGGACACGACGAGAACGTGAACCTTCTGGCCGCCGTCGAGGATGCCGTGTCGACGGTCGACGCACTGCTCGCCGACGGACATCGGGTGCTCGTGCATTGCCACGGCGGCCGAAGCCGCACCGGACTGGTGTTGAAAGCCTGGGCCATGCGTCGTTACGGCTTCACCGAGGTCGAGGCTCACGAGTGGCTCGAGCAACGTTGGTATCGCTACGCCCCGTGGAACACCACGTTCACCGAGTTCCTGCGCGATACGTGGGAACCAAAGGTCCGCGTCTGATCGACACGCGGTCAGTCGTCGTCGTTCTTGGCGGCGTCGAGCTCCGACATGGCATCGGAGTCCGGCGCCGACATGGCGCTCTGAATGGCGCGCGACCATGTGCGTTGATCACGTAGATCGTTGACCACGTTCAGCCACGCTGTTTGCTGTTGCCGACTACGCATGCCCGATGACGAGATGGCCTGAAAGGCTGCTTCGGCGGTGCGCTCACTCGACAGTCCCTCGCCATCACCGATGGAGGCGGCCAAGTCACGCAGCGCGGCCAGGGCCGGGCGCGACGAATCATCTTCGTTCACTTCGGCGCGATCGATCATGTGATGCAACGCCGCCTCGACACCCTTGGTGGTGGCTCGTGGAGCACGGACTCTCTCACGCACGACCACCGGCTTCACCAACATGGTCACGTCGACATCGTGTCGCATTTCGAAAGATCGGAGAATGGACGCCGGGCCACCGACGACGTCCTCGGTGTCCTCGTCGTCTTTGGCCTTCAGAATCAGTTCGGTGACCAACACCCCGATCAGACCGGGGAGACCCTCCACCCGTGGGCGCACCGAGGCATGCAGCTGTTGAAAGCCCACCAACACGTCGACGCCATCAATGGGGGCCCACTCGACCGTCGTGTCGGCGTCCAGTCGATCGCGAACCACGGTCGAGGAAATGTCGGGGAGGGTCGACGACTCACCAGCGTCGGGGGTCAACCCCTCCACGAAACCGAGAACCGTGTCCGACAGCGGCCGGTACTTCAGCGTGAGATGCGCTTTCACATCTCCATGTTGCCAGTTTCGTCACCAATTGGCACGAAAAATCATGCGAAATGCCTCACATGTACTCACATCGAAATGCGAGATGGCCGAACCTCGAATCAGGTCGTGTAGTGACCCAACACGTTCCGAGCCCACTGCGGTGCCACCTCGCGCAGCGACGAGGGCGACACCACACAGGACGGATGTCCGCAACGAACCAACAGCTTGGCCAGCCAGGTCTGGCTCACCACATCCACCCAAATGAACATGGAGTCATCATCGTTCACGACGCAACCCTTCAGTGGCAGACGATCGATCAGCCAGCCGTTGCCCGGAGCGATGTACAACACCGCTTCGGTGACATCACCGCGAAAGTCCCAACCGGTCCACTCGGTCGAACGGTGTTCGAAAACATCGCCGGTGACTTCGGTGTGCAGAATGCGATCGATGCGTAGCACTTGATCGGTTTCGACCGATGCCGCCGACACGTCATCGGCCAGAAGGTACGTCTCGCCCTTGTCGACGAACACCAACCGTGGGTGGAGGATGCGCTCGCTGATTTCATCCTCACCGTTCACGTAGGTCACCTTGATCTCGCGATGGTCGCGCACGACTTCGTTCATCTCGACCATCAACGGCGCTTCGTCCAAGCGAATCTCGACGGGAATCTCACCGAGAGCCTCTTCGATCTTGCGCGTCAGCGATGCGAACGGTCCGGTTGTGCGCTGTGCATCGTCGAGGGCCACCGCCATCGAGGCCAATCCCAGTGACACCGCCGTGGCTTGGCGGGGAGTCAACTTCACGCTGCGCGTCATCAACGATCGACTGCGACGAAAGCGAGCGGCCAAGGTGCCATCACCACAGAAATGAACCGTGTCACCCTCCACCCAAAAATCGAACAGTGCATCGCTCGTGTACGGCGGCACACCACACATGGACGCCGCTTCGAGATCTTTCAAGAGCATCTCTTCGCTCACGCCCAAACGACCGGCCAATTCGGCCACGGGTGTGGAGGTGGTGTTGCGCAACCACGGCAGAATCGAAATGAGTCGTTGTAGTCGTTCGCCGAGTGGGCGTGGTCCCGGTCGACCGGGCGTCGCGCCGGGTCGAGGCGGTGCGCTCGGCACGTTCGTCGGCATCGACGACATCTGTTCCAACCAGGAGACCACGTGATCTCGTAGGTCCGTCGGACCTTCGACCACCGCATGGGTTCCCAGTCCCAGCAACCAACCGCGGAAACGGGCCCGATCATCCACGGCCACGCTGAGACGAAGACCGCCATCGGAGAGTGGTTCGGTTTCGATGACTCGCCGGTCCCACCACGACAAGGACGCTCCCAAATGATCGACGCGAACACTGGCGATGAAGTCATCCTGTTCGGCCGCATGAAGCAATCGGCGCAAGTCACGTTCCGATATGCGTCGACGTGTGTTGATTGGTTCGAGATCGAGAACTTCCATGTCGTCGGAAAGTTGCGAGCATCGCAAAGCGCGCAACTTTTTGTCCGCGCGATGGAAGGCAATCACGTACCAGGTGCCCTTGTCGAAGACCATGCGCATCGGCTCGATGTCGATGTTCGATCCCGAATGGTCGACCCGGATCACCGAATGTTGCTTGGCGATCTCGGAGAGACGCACCACGACGATGGGCATTCCGATGTTCATCGACATGGGTGACGAACTCAGATGTCCGTCGAACTTCATCAATGCTTCACCGGCTTGCGGCACCGATTGGTGCAGCGACTCGAGGGCCAATGACAGAATCGACAGCTCCTCGTCGGTGAGATCGATGTTGGGAACGCACATGTCGTCCTCATGGACGAAGTACAGAGTTTGACCCGCCTCATCGCCAACACCGGCCATCGTGCGCACCGGGATGCCAAGATCACGAGTGATCACGTTCTTGTCACTGGTGAACAACTGTCGTTGCGGATCCTCGTCGATCGGATACGGAGACTCGCCGCGCGCCATCGCGGACACGATCTGTTCGCGAGTCATCGGGGCTTCGGCGCGCAACAACAAGGTCAACAAATTCAGCACGCGTTCAATGGGATTGACGCGACGCGAGACGACCCGGGAAGTCATCGGGGCATTGTGCCGTGCAGGGTCGAGGCGCGCGAGAGCGAAGTCACACTGTTTTGGCGACTGATTGTCAATCGCGCTGACGGGATCGCAGCACGTTCGTGCGCACCTCGCGCAAGATGCGGGCCGTGTCTTCCCAATTCGACGCCGACGACAAATCGAACACCGCTTCCACCACCGGCGCGATCGCCGGATCGAGGGAGTCCGACACGGCGCCCAGCACCTGGGCCGTTCGCGCCGCGGCCAACGGAACCGGCAAGCCATCACCCTCGGCGACATCGTCGCCGAGGGCTCGCAGGCTGTTGCTCACATCGTCGCGAACCTGGGCGTCGGCACTCGTCGCCGGACGTGGCGCAATGGCCGTTGCCAGGTCGTCGAGCGCTGCTCGCACCGCTTTCACCTCGTACCGAGGGCGACGGTGGTCGTGCAGATTCGACCACATGGCCGTCAGCTCGGACAATGGGACGTTGGTGGTGGTCCGACGTGGTGCAAATGCGTGATCGGTCTGCTGATTCGGTAAATGCACCAATGACATCAACGTGTGTTGCAACCGAGCCGGCATGACGTTGTCGAACAAACCGTGTCGACTGCGCGCCGCGACGCCCAACACCTGCGCCGCGAGGAACAAACGTTGCATTCCGTGTGACCCCGACACTTCGGCCGACTCGACCGTGGTGTCGTGATCGATCAGATGCTGCTCCACGTCGATCGGCGCACCGAGCGCCTCGGCCACGGCGTCATCGGCGCACGAGATGACGGCCGAATCCGAGAGAGCCCGGTACGACACCGAAAACTCGACGGCGGGGCAGTCGACGGTGGAGGTCACCCGACCCACCCCCCGGCCAAACCGTCGTCGCCGCCCAATTCCCTGAGTGCCTCGTTGATGAGATGAGCGGCGCGACTGCGCGAAATCCCGAATTCGGCGGCGACGGTGGCGGTGTCCTCGCCGAGCACCTTCACTCGGAAGACCAGTTGGCCCTTGCGAGCGCCAACTCGCTTGATGAGGCTGGAGCGAATCTGCAATTCGCTCGGATCGAGCGGATCACGCAAACGAGGGTCGGCGAATGTGTCGCCGATCGCCGCGTCGAAGAGTTCGACGATGCGCTCGCCACGAGCACCCTCACCTCGTTGGGCCCGCCACTGACGAAGCGCATCGATGCAACGCGTGGCGAACACGGCATCGACGAACTTCGCACCGGACGGATACCGCACGACGAGGTCGCTGACCTTCCTCGTCAGGTATTCATCCATTGCGCTGGCCACCTCGTCACGAAGGACGATGGGCAATCCGCACGAGTTCAGTCGTCGCGTGAGGCGAACGAGGGTGGCCTCGATGAAGGCCAGTTCGCGGGCGGTGTAGCGCGGGTTGTTCATGGAATTCATGTGTGTGTCTCCTTGTGGTTCACCCCGACTCCGGGGTGGCTTGTGGTCCCGGAGCTCCGGGATGGTTGGTTTGTTGGCGTCGGCACCAGCCGACGCGGCAAGGATGACAGAGGGGTGTGTCAGAGTTCCCCGCGCCGGCTCAGACGCTGGTCGGGAAGGCCGAAGCGTGCACCAGGCAGCCGTCGAGAGCCAGGGCCTGTCCCGTGAGCCGATCGCTCATCACTTGACGCCATTCGCCCAAGCCGAAATCCGAGCGACCAGCTGGTCCACGCACGTCACGGGCGAATCGACGCAGGAAACTGAGGGCCTTGTCGGCGCGGTTGGTCGTCGACGAGACCCGTCCCTCACCGGCGGCCGAGAAGGCCGAGGCGACCAGAGTGCCCCACATGGACGCCAACAATTCCGTGTCACCGAAGACGTCGGCCGATACCACCCGACCCCGATTCATCACCACGATGCCGTTCTGCTCGGGAAGGGGACCCCACGAGGCCACCTCGTCGACCACGGCCTGATCCACGGTCTCGCCACGACGCTGGAAGAACTCGTCGAGCGCCATGGTCGGCGATTCGAGGTGATGGTCGCCCAACACGCGACTGACCGAGTTCCACACTTCCATCTGGTCACCCCGGTTGGCCGAACGCCGCACCTCGGGCGGGGCCATGGCACCCACGCCGCGGAACTGATGGGCACCGTGCCAACGGCCCTGCTCGACACAGGACACTGGAATGTCGGTGATCGTTCGCCCGGCGATGATGACGCTTTGGTTGAGCACACGTTGCTGGCGCCCGCCTTCCAACGTCTCCCCCGCGAACAACACCACCGGCTCGTCGTTCAGATTCTCGACTTCCAGAATCGGCACGGTGGGAGTTGCCTTCTCGCGAACGATGAATCCACCGTTTGGACGGCACAACCCCAGCGGGTGCGCGGCGGCTCCGGGTCGGTACACCGGGAACACCGACACTCCCTTTTTGGTGATGGGACGGCCGATGGCCACGTGCTGCAACGTGCTGGCGGGGTGACTGGTCATGGGTTCTTTCTCCGTTTCTCCACCGGATGGGTGGTGAGAAACAGAACGAACGCCGACGGTCGAAATGTGCGCGTCTCGGAAAAGTCTGGCCGATCCCCGAATCAGCCGTCACGATTTGGCCGATCCTCGGATCAGCCGTGCTTCCCGCGCAAATGGCGGCCGACGTAGGCCACCACCACCTGGTGCGCATCATCGTCGAAGAACAGATGCACGCGATACAAACGAGGTCCCTTGCCGTTGCGAATGTGCGCCAACGCGAACTCGGTGCGCCCTCTCCACATGAATGCGTAATCGCTGCCGTACTTGTACTCGGCGGTGTCGGACACACCAGCGGCATAGTTCAGGCCCAAGCTTCGACATGAGATGGTGAGCGACGCGTTGTTGATGCGTCCGGTCTGCCAGTCGCCGGCGACAACATTCAGTCGCACGAGGTCCTGAAGCAGACGATTGGCATCCACGTTGTCCAGCTGACGCGCCGTGGTGAAAGCGTTCTCGTGGAACGTGAGGTGTTCGCACATGCGCGAGGCCTGATTCACCGCGTCGTACGCGCTGGTGGCCCGTAAACCTTGGGGCGATCGGCCGAGGCGCACCTCCAGCTCGGTGTTCATCAACACCAAACTCTCCACCAGATCGTTGCGATTCTCCAACAGATCCTGCTTCTCAGCGATCACACGGTCGGCCTCGGCCATCGCCTGCTCCAGATCGTCGAGTCGATTGAGATCTTCCTGCCATTGCTCGAGCACCGACCGATACTCGGACCACGTCACGGTCTCGGGATCGGCGGACGGATCGACGGTTGCTTCGGAGCCCACTGAGGTTGGTGCGGGTGAATTCTGGTTCGCGCTCGCCGGCTTCTCGGTCACGGGTTCGACCACGGTTTCACTTGCTCGTCGTCGGAACAACGGTGCGCGCAACGGAGCCAACGAGCTCGCGGCCGACTCGGTGACGATGTTGGCCAGACGAGTCCGCTCTTTGCGACCGGCCTCAGCCGCCAGCCCATTGCCATTCAGCGTGTGATCACCCGCGCCTGCCGGCCACACCAACGTCAGGCCTTGTCGCACCAGAATGTCCTTCCCGTACAAGCGATTGAACGCCGTGCGAGATGCTTCGCCGTGAATCTGAATGATGTGGGCGAGTCCGGTGAGGCTGAGCGACAAACGGTCGGATTCGAACACCGGTCGACCTCCGTCGGGAACGGTTTCCACGATCACGGGCAAACTGCGCCCCGGCGCATCACAGAACGCGGCGATGGCTTCGGCCCCGTCGGGTTGGTTCACCACGGCCGCGGTGGCCCGCAATCGCATCCCGGCGTCGTACAACGAACAACGCGCCACGATGTCGTGTGCCAACACGCGCAATGACACGAGCGAGACCATCGGTGGTCGTGGTGCGATACGTCGACCGCCCGCGGTGACGGCGCAACGAATCTCGAGCGTGGTCGCCGACTCGGAGGTGGCCACCGTGACCGTGGTGCTGGCCATCGCGCCGTCACCAACCGGTCGATCGATACTGCAGCGCCACCATCGCTCGGGGTCTTCGTCGTCGATACGCACCGACAGACCGGCTTCGCGCTCATCGGACGGGTGTTCCTTCTCCAGCCAGTTCGTCACGATGTCGCGCACCGCTGTCTGCTGCGCCGATGGCCAAGCGGGGCCATCCAGTCGAAGACAGAACACCGGTCTCATGACCTCCAGTCTCGCCGCTCCACGATGTGAAGACACGGGAGATTGCGACATACGGTGCGGTGTGGACCAAAACGATGTTGACCTGTGGCTACTGCTGCTGAATTCCGTGGCCACCTGGGCCATGGTCGGGCTGATTTGGTTCGTTCAACGGGTCCACTACCCCTTGCTGGCCTTGGTCAGTTCGGACCGGGCGCGCCCCATCGCCCTCGAGCACCAGCGACGCACGGCCCAGGTCGTGGGTCTGCCGATGGCGATCGAAGGCGTCACCACGTTGGGGCTGCTGGCATGGCATCCCGACGAGATCGCCGCCGGGTGGGTCTGGGTCAACGCGGTCTTGTTGGCCGTCGCCCTCGCGAGCACCGTGCTGCTCTCCGTTCCGCTCCACACCCGTATGGCCGAGACCCCCGACGACTCCGTCGGGCGCCGGCTGGTGATCACCAACTGGCCCCGAACCATCGCCTGGTCCGCGCGCGGCGTGCTGTGCGCCGTCATGGTTCACCAAGTACTCACCCACTGAGCGAACCTTCCGCCACCCCGGTGGCATGATCGCGAGCCCATGGCAGTTCTGCGCGATCTCATCGAACGTTCGATCGACCGAAACGTCCACGAAGCGAACACCCTTCGACGTTGGTACGTCACCGGTGCCGATCGCACCGTCGAGTTCGTTCTGGCTCACGTGTTCGACCGAATGGAACTGCTCTCGATCTATGAGCAGTGTTTCGCCGTGATCGACATTTTTCCGCGCCACGACGGTTACTTCACCAACGAGTTCATCCGCGTGCACGGCATGAGAGGTTCGTGGCGAGCCGAACTATGCGGACAACCCGACTGTCACATCGGTGAGATCCCCGACGTCTTCCAGGAAGTGTTGATCGACCATGGTTGGCACGCGGTGGCCGATATCGACGAGAACTTTCAGCGAGTGGTGTGCGCCGAATGCCAGATGGTTCACCCGTGCGACTGGACCTACGCCCAACAACCGGACACCTCGTCGTACGACGTCGTGGCCCGCGTGGTGCACGCCGCCCGACTCGTTCTCGATGCACCACTCGCGGGGTGGTTCGTTCACGCGAGCTTGTACGACTCCCCCGTCGACATCGACGAGCCATCGAATCGCATGGATCATCACGCCCCAATCGGTTCGATCGGCGTGTCGGCTGTGGTGGATCTGGTGGAAATCCTGCCGCTCGACATGCGGTCGCCGTTGGCGCACCGAGCCACCTGGCCCGAGGGTTCTTCGTGGGCCGAGTTGTCCTGTTTTCTGGAATGCCACGACCTGCACGAAGGTCCCTGCCCCCTCGAATTCGACGAGATCGACCACGACCACGACCCGGGCGACGACCCCGAATGGGGCCCCGACGGCGACAATCCTTGTTGAGACCTCACACTGACATGTTTCCCCGGGGCACGCCCACGGAGCGACCGGCTAGGATAATTACCCTCCAAATGAGCCCTCTGACCTGCGGTGATGCACCTAGTTTCGTTCTGGGGGAAACGCTTGCTATAATGCAAGCACCTGATGGGAAGTCAAATTCTTAGATTGCAGAGTGTCACAATGACAAGTGCAATTTGGTACTTGACAGGTAGTATTCCGGGTGACTACGGTTTGGGGTGTGGGGTTCGCCCCTCGCCCAGAACCCTCAATCACATAGCAAACAACAAACCACCAAACAACATGGGGCAAGCCCCCATGGAACACGAAGGAGAACCACCGGCAAGACGCACACGACACACAACGGCGGACAGAACACCCGCCCCACGGATCAGCTCGACACGAACCAGTCACGGAAAGGACCAGACACCATGAGCAGCAACCAGAAAAACCACAAGAACAAGAGCAAGTCCAAAGAGTTGGCGGAGATCAACGCCTACTTCGGCGAGTTCGAACTTGCCGTGCGTCGTAAGGCCGGTGCGATGAAAGTCGTCCGTCTGCAAGAACTGGATGACTTCGTGCAGTACATGCTCACCTGGGCATGGGGTCGTCCTGACTTGGTCGATCGTTACGTCCCCCGCGCCCTGGCGGCGGTGTCGGTCAGTCATCGTGCGGTCGAGTTCTTTCGCAAGGAAGCCCGCGGATTTCCGCAGGGTTCCTACGACCCCCACACTGGTACGACCCACAACGCCATCTGGTACTTGGATCACGTCGTCTTCGAGAACGACGACGATGTGTTCACACTTGGCGACACCTTGGTCCAAGCCGACAATCTGTTGGACGACATCTTGACCAACGAGCGCTTGGCCGAAGCCCTGCGGGTCCTCACACCAGCCCAGCAATACATCTACGTGTTGGTGGAAGGCTTGCAGTACAAGGTCGTCGAAGTGGCCGACATGTTGGGCTACAAGCGTGAATGGACCCAGCGCGAGCTGGGCAAGGCGCGCCACTCCATGGCTGGGTTCGCCCAGTCATGGCAGTGACCACAAACATCAATGACCACAAACATCAGTGACCGGCGAATGACGACGAGCGAAGGAGGCAGGACGATGTCGCAATCCAACACCGAATATTTCGATATCACCGAGCTCGTCGATCGCGCCAATGTCGAGGCCCGAAAGCTGAACATCGGCGACCTATCCGTGCGAGCGGTACGGTTCTATATCCAACGCGGCCTCTTCACGAAGGGTCTCATGGTGAACAAGCTGCCCGAGGCGATCCAGCGGGCGTTGCCGCACAAGGGGAACCAGCGCTTTTTCACCATGGACGACGTCACGACCCTCGTCAGCATCAAGGGTCAACTCGATTCCGGGAAGACCGTCGCCGATTTGGGCGGTCGCGAGGTACGCGAGAGCGCGCGTTCGTTCCACAGCGAAGAGCTGTTCTCCCGCAAGTTGCTCTTCACGGAACTGAACGCGTTGTCGTCGCCGGTCGACATGGTCTCCGACAACGTCGTGCTGTCGTCACTCGACTTCCTCACCCCCACGCCACGCGTGCAGAGCTCCTGGAGCGTGGCGTTGCGCGAAGACCTCACGTTGCACGGAACCGGCATCGAACCATCGGAAGATGCCGTGCGCGAGCTTCTGCGCGTGGTCAAGAAACACTTCGCGCCCGTGGCCGCCGCATCCATTCCGCCGCTCACCGGACAGTTGAAGATCGAGATCGAACTCGCCGACATCGCCGAACCGTTCAACGGCGGAATCGTGAACTCGTCCGACAACTACGTCACCCCGGGGGGCGGCGCCTCGGCGCGCATCTGGGAAGTCTGCGGACACGAATCACTCGCTCGGGAAAGTGATCGACTCGCCAAATCGGGCCTCACGCCTCTGGCCGTGGGCACGGCGGTGTTCACCGAAGCCGGCAACGGAGCGAGCATCGGTTTCGAGGGTGTCATTCACGCCCACGGACCCCGCTGGCGTAGTCCGTACGACAAGAGCGGTCACACGGTGTCGCTCGATGGCGAGGACGAAGAATTGGCGCGCACGTGGCGAGCGGTGTTGAAGGTGGCCGATCAGCACCACATTCGGCAATTGGTGACGCCGGCCATCTCGTCGGGCATATTCGGTTTCCCGAGCCCCCACGTCTTCGAAATCGCGTTCCGCACGTTGCTCGACGTCGAGACCGATGTGCAACTGGTGCGCTTTCGCACCATCAGTCGACGAGCTTTCGATCAGATGATCGATGCTCTCCAACGCGTTCGCGGCGCCGGATAACCCGCGACGCTCCACTTCGCCCGGTGCCGATCATTGTGATCGTCGCCGACGAAAACAAGCAACCACCAACGTCGATCGACGCACGTCGTCGGCGACCAGCACAGAAAGGGCACTCCCGCCAACACCTTCCCCAACCCCGAGACATCCAACAACCACGCGAAAGGACATTCGATGAACCAGGACCAGTACTTCAGAGAAGTGATCAAACTTCTCGAGCGACGACTCGGTCGCATGATCATGCAGAACGAAGTGCGAGCCATCGAAGTCGATGACATCATTCAGTTCTTCTGCGAATGGTTGCTCAACCGACCCAAGGTCATCGCCGCCTACACGCCGGCAGCCATCGTTAGCGTGGCCACGCGACAGCGCGTCATCGAATACATCCGTGCCCAACACCGTCAGACGCCGGCGATGCCCTTCGTTGCCGGAGTCGATGACAAGAGGATGCACATGACCTATCTCGACGAGGAGATCTGGGGTCCGACCGGTTGGGCGCCCGAGCATCACGTCCCCGCACGCGAATTCGAGGACGGAGACAACGGCAAGGGTGAGGGTTCCTCGCACATGGAACGGTTCGACTCCGGAACCCGCACCGATCAAGACGCGCTCGACCAACAGCTTCTCGGTGCCATGTTGCGAGCGCTGAGCCCGATTCAGCTCGAGGTGTTCACGTTGGTCAAGATCGCCGGCTACACGGTCACCGAAGCGGCCAAGCAGATGGGCATCCGTCGCGAACGCGCGTCGATCGCTCTCGGTCACGCTCAACGCGTGGTGACAAAACTCCGCGACGACTGGGACGCATGAGCCGAGCACGTGCGTTGGCTCACGTGCGTTCGCGCACATGCGCCCGCTCTGTGCGGCACTGCCGTAGGATTGAGTGCCGCACAGAGCAGGAGACACGCTCATGGAAAACGAACGCAGCGTGGAATCCGGCTTCGCCGATCTGGGACTGAGAACAGAACTACTGAAGGCCCTATCGGGTCTGGGCTACGAGGAACCGACGCCCATCCAACGTGAAGCCATCCCACATCTCGTGGCCGGCAAGGATCTCCTCGGTCAAGCGGCCACCGGAACCGGGAAGACCGCGGCGTTCGCTCTGCCCATCCTGCAACTGCTCGACGCCCACGAAGATCGTCCGTCGCCGGTGGCGTTGGTGTTGGTGCCCACGCGCGAGTTGGCGATGCAAGTGTCCGAAGCCGTCTACAAGTACGGACACGATCTGCGGGCACGCTGTGTTCCCATCTACGGAGGTCAGCCCATTGGTCGACAGATCGACGCTCTGCGTCGGGGATGTCACGTCGTGGTTGCCACACCGGGTCGCGCCCTCGACCACATTCGAAAGAACACGCTCGAACTCGACGGCATCGCCATGGTCGTGCTCGACGAAGCCGACGAGATGCTCGACATGGGATTCGCCGAAGACCTCGAAGCGATCCTCGACGCCACACCGAAGGAGCGCCAAACGGTTCTCTTCTCGGCCACCATGCCACCTCGCATCGACGCCATCGCTCGACGACACCAACGCAATCCAGTGCGCGTCACCATCGAACGTTCCGCGACCCAGTCGGGAACGTCGCCTCTCGTCAAACAAACGGCGTACCTCATTCCTCGACATCACAAGGCCGCCGCACTCGGTCGCATTCTCGACATCGAAGCTCCCGAAGCCGCCATCGTGTTCTGTCGCACCCGAGGTGAAGTCGATCAACTGACCGAAACCCTGAACGGTCGCGGGTATCGCGCCGAGGCACTGCACGGTGGCATGGATCAGGAACAACGAGATCGCGTGATGGGTCGTGTGCGCGCGGGCACCGCCGATTTGTTGATCGCCACCGACGTGGCCGCGCGTGGTCTCGACATCGATCACCTCACGCACGTGGTGAACTACGACGTTCCATCGGCACCCGAGTCGTACGTCCACCGCATCGGTCGCGTCGGTCGCGCCGGTCGAGCGGGTGTTGCCATCACGTTGGCCGAGCCACGTGAACAACGTCAACTGCAGAACATCGAACGACTCACCAAACAGAAGATCCCTTTCGAAAAGGTGCCCTCGGTCGATGCGTTGCGCGCTCGGCAGATGGAACTCACCACCGAGACGTTGCGCGAAGCTCTTGCCACCGACGGTCTCGATCATTTCGAGACGGTCTTGAGCGAACTCGCGAGCGAGTTCAGCGTGGAACAGATCGCCTTGGCCGCCATCAAACTGGCGCACAACGCCGAGCAGTCCACAATGGACGAAGTCGAGATTCCCGATCTCTCGCAACCGCGCGAACAACGTGACCGACGAGATCCTCGCGATCGTCGCGATGGTGGCGATCGCTACGACCGTTCCGATCGCAACGACCGCAGTAGCCGATTCGGTCGTGACGAACGTCCCGATCGTGGTGGTCGATTCGAACGTGGTGGTCGCGGACGCGGTGGACCGGTGATGGCCAAGCTCTACGTGGGTCTCGGCCGCAAAGCGGGCATTCGTCCCCAGGATTTGGTGGGCGCCATCGCCAATGAGAGCGGAATCTCGGGTCGCGACATCGGCGACATCAAGGTGAGCGATCAGTTCTCCATCGTCGAGGTTCCCGGTGACGACGTCGAGAACATTCTTCGTTCCATGAAGCACGCATCGATCCGCGGCAAGAAGGCCAACATCCGTCGTTACCGCGACGAACGCTGATCTAGATTCGGGTCATGTCGAGCCCCGCCATCGCCAACGAGCGCTACGTCCTGTTCACCACTTTCAAACGCGACGGCAGCCCCGTGAACACCGCCGTTTGGATCGCCCCCTTTGGTGACGGACAAGCGTGTTTCACCACGGGCGGTGACTCGGCCAAGGTGAAGCGACTGCGCAACAACCCGCGTGTCACCTTGCAGAAGTGCGACTACAAAGGGCGAACCGAACCGGGTATTCCGGTGGTCGAGGCCACTGCTCGCGTCGTTACCGGAGCGGATTGCGAGCCGGTGAACGTCGCCATGCGCAAGAAGTACGCGATCCAGTTCCGCCTCCTCACGTGGTCGAGCGCGATCACGTCGCGCATCAAGCGACAGACCGTGGCCGACGCGGCCATCATCATCGACTTCGCCTGAATTCGACGTCGTCTCGTCATCCGTACGCTCGGGCCGATTCTTCGGCCGTGATGCGGTGCAATCGCGCGACGTCGTCAATGGTGAACGTCGCCGACGGATAACCACCCGCGAGAACCCACGCCACCGGAAGGTCGTGCCATCGCGCCCAAGAGAACACCATTCTTTCACGCTCACGAATGACCGATTCCGTGATGCCCGACGCTCCACCCGCACTTTCGTGCGCGTCCATTCCCGCGTTGTAGATGACGAGATCGATGGAGAACGGATCGAGAACCAAGTCGAGAGCCTCATCGATGGTTCCCAAATAGTTCCTTCCATCCGCGATCCAACAAACCGCCCACGCACTCGACGGGTAGTGATCGAAGGTGGACACCGACACGTCGACCTGTTCGATGCCGGTGATTCCGTCGAGCCGAAGTCGTTCGATCAAACTGGCGGTTCCTCCACCACAGTGGGCATCGAAGTCGAGGATCAGAACTCGTCGGGCTCCGAGGTCGATTGCACGACGAGCGCCGATGACCAACCCGTTGAACGTGCAGTACCCGGAATCACGATCGTGGCGGGCGTGGTGCAGTCCACTCGACAACGAGCCCGCGCATCCTCGCGTCGACAACGCCGCTTCGACCGCCGACACCACACCCCCGGTGGAGGCCATCACCGAGACCACGAACTCCGAACCGTGCTCGGTGAATTGCCCGCGCTCGCCCGACACCACGCGAGCCACGTAATCGGGGTCGTGAACCCGGGCCACGTCGGCGGCCGTCGCCGGACGAGGTTCGCGCAGGTCGATGCCATCGATCGGTTCGTCCCGCAACAGACGGGCCACCACCGACGATTTGCCCACGGTCGCGAAACCGCCGGCGATGGAATAGGACGAGGAATAAAACACAGGAACTGTCATGCCCTGAGGAACGCCCCAGTGACGACAAAGTGTGCGAAAGACCTGCTCAGAGACACCTTTTTGTCCGCACACTCCGATCCCTTCCGATCGTTCATACCTTCATGAAAACACTCACACTTCCCCGCTTCCCCCGCCCCTTGCACCTGGTCGATGTCGACAACCTCATGGGTGATCCTCGGGTCATCGACGACGAGGTCATCGATCACTGGCTGGACGAATACCGCTACGCCTCGGGTTATCGCCCCGGCGATCACGCCATCGTGGGAACCGGCTGCAACGGCCGACACGCGTTCGCCGTGCAACGTTGTTGGCAGCCGGCCCGCATCGTGCGGCGACCCGGACCCGACGGCGCCGACGAGGCGCTGATCGAAGCGGCCGTCACCGAGGCTGAACGCGGGCGCTACTCCCACTTCATCATCGGCAGCGGCGACCACCGTTTTGCCGACCTCCACGACACCTTGGTCGATCGCGGATATCCGGTGTGGGTGGTCTCGCGTCCTCGGGCCCTGTCGCGCCGATTGCGCGAGCGGGCCGGTGACCGGGTGCTGTACTTGCCCGACACCGGCCTGATCTGATCGGTCGCGCACTCCCCGAGAATCGCCGTGTAAACGGTGCGTTTACATTCCGTTCGCGCTGTTCGGGTCCGTGATGCCAACGGACTATGGTCAGAGACGTCGGTCTACCCCTGGGCCGATCCTGAGGGAGGAATACATGAAAAGGACGAACAAGAAGTTCGCTCCGGTGCTGTTGACCGCCGCCTTCGCCATCGGCCTCGTGGCCTGTGGTGGTGACGACGGCGGCTCGTCATCGAGCAGCGAAGCCCCCAGCACGGAAGCCCCGACATCCGAGGCTCCGAGCACCGAAGCCCCGAGCGACGGCCCCGTGGTCGTCGATTGCGCCCCCGAAGAAGGCCCGTTGAAGGCCGCGTGGGTGTACGTCGGACCCACCAACGATGGTGGTTGGACGCAGGCGCACGACGAAGCTCGTCTCGCAGTGCAAGAGCACTTCGGTGACGCTGTCGAAACCACCTACAAGGAAAACGTGCCCGAAGGCCCCGAAGTGGCTCAGACCATCGAGGACCTCATTGCTGACGGCAACACCGTCATCTTCGGAACGTCGTTCGGATTCCAGGACGCGTTCGTCGAGGCCGCCGCGGCGCACCCCGACGTCTGCTTCGAATTCGCCACGGGTTACATGACCTCGGACAACATGGCGCAGTTCTACGGCGCCGCCGAGGACACCGACTACCTCGCCGGTATGGCCGCAGGTGCGGCATCGAAGACCGGCAAGCTCGGCTACCTCGCGTCGTTCCCGATCCCCGAAGTTGTTCGTGGTGCCAACGCGTGGACCATGGGCGTTCGTGCGATGAACCCCGAGGCCACCGTCAAGGTCGTCTGGTTGAACACGTGGTTCGATCCGGCCAAGGAGAAGCAGGCCGCTGAGGCGCTCATCGCCGAAGGTGTGGACGTGCTCGGTCAGAAGGGTGTCGACTCGCCGGCCACCGGCGACGCGGCGTCGGCCGCCACCGGCGTGCTGTGGACCGGTTACAACACCGACCAGAGCGAGAACTACCCGACGGTCTGGTTGACCGCGACCACGTACCACTGGGACGTCTACGAGATTCCTCGCATCCAGCAGGTTCTCGACGGCACCTGGACCACCGGCAACTACTACGGCAACCTCGCCGACGGTTTCGTGAAGTTGGCTCCGTACGGTGACAACGTGTCGGCTGAGACCCGCGCCGCGATCGATGCTCGTCTCGAGGAACTGAAGGCCGCGCCTGGTTCCGAGTTCACCGGCCCGATCAAGGACAACAAGGGCAACGAAGTTCTGGCCGATGGTGTGGCACACACCTTCGACGAACTGATGTCGATGGCGTACCTCGTCGAAGGCATCGACGGAGAGATTCCGGCCAGCTGACCGGACTCATCTCGAGATCCCGAGAAGGGGGCGGGCCGACAGGCCTGCCCCCTTCTTCGTTTCCCCCACCGTGGTCTAGGGTTCGGTGAACGACGGTCGCGCCGTCGGGGGAGGAAGGAAGACGTGGCGGATCGAATCGCCGTGCGCATGTCGGGAATCGTGAAGCGCTTCCCGGGAGTGGTCGCCAACGACGGCGTGGACCTCGAAATCCGAGCCGGCGAAGTGCACGCCCTGCTCGGTGAGAACGGTGCCGGAAAGTCCACTCTTTCGAACATCCTCACCGGTCTGTATCGACCCGACGAGGGTTCCGTCGAGGTGAACGGCGAACAGCGGGTCTTCTCATCGCCGCGCGACGCACTCGATGCCGGTATCGGCATGGTTCACCAGCACTTCAGATTGGTGGCCACCTTCACGGTGGCCGAAAACGTGGTGCTCGGCGAATCGGGTGGATCGCTCTTCATGAATGAGGCCCAGGTGGCCGAACGTGTGCGCGAACTCTCCGATCGCTACGGCCTCGCCGTCGACCCATCGGCGCGCATTTGGCAATTGAGCGTGGGCGAACAACAGCGCGTCGAGATCCTGAAGGTTCTGTACCGCGGAGCCAAGGTGCTCATCCTCGACGAGCCCACCGCGGTTCTCACGCCCGTGGAAGCGCGTTCGTTGTTCGCCACCTTACGGGCGATGGCGGACGAAGGGCGATCGGTCATCTTCATTTCGCACAAGCTTGGTGAAGTGATGTCGGTGAGCGATCGAGTGACCGTTCTACGTGGTGGTCGCACCGTCGGCACCGTGGACACCAGTGAAACGTCGACCCGCGGACTCGCCAGCATGATGGTCGGTCGATCGGTGGAGTTCGAGCGAGTGGTTCGTGAGAATCCGGCCGACACCTCGGTCACGGTTCTTCGCGTCGAAGCGGTGTCCGCGAACGATGACCGCGGTCGCGCGTCGCTGCACGACGTTTCGCTCACGGTCGGTCGTGGTGAAATCGTCGGCGTGGCGGGTGTCGCGGGCAACGGACAGCGTGAACTCGCCGAGGTCATCTCGGGTATGCGGGCTTCGACCGCCGGACGCATCACCGTTCAGGAGGACCTGGTGAAGTCCGGAAAGGCGCGTTCGGCCATCGCCCGTGGAATCGCCCACGTGCCCGAGGATCGGTTGCACACGGGGTTGGCCGCCAGCCATTCGGTGGAGGACAACTTGGCTCTGAAGAACTACCGCACGTCGCAAATCTCGAAGTTCAGATTGCTGAAGCGGGGCGCCATTCGTCACCAGGCATCGACTCTGGTCGAGCGCTACGACGTGAAGACACCGAACACGACGACGCCGGTTCGACTGCTGTCCGGTGGCAACGTGCAAAAGGTTCTGTTGGCGCGAGAATTCTCGGCCCTTCCCAAAGTTCTCATCGCCGCCAGTCCCACGCGTGGTCTCGATGTCGGAGCGATCGAAGCGGTTCGCGAACGACTCGTCGCGGCCGCCAACGAGGGAGTCGGCGTGCTCCTCATCAGCGAGGACCTCGACGAGATCATGTCGCTCGCCGATCGCATTCTGGTGATGTACGAGGGCCGAATCGTCGACGACGTTCCCGCCGACGGAGCAGATCGCGAACGCATCGGTCTCACGATGGGCGGAAGCTCCACGAAGGAGGCGACACAATGAGATCTCCGATTCGTTTGGAACGCCGACTTGAACAGCCCAAGTGGTTGAACTGGGCCGTACCCCTCATCTCGTTGGTGGCCGCACTGGTGTTGGGAGCCATCGTCCTGTGGCTCACCGGCAAGAACCCCATCGACGTGTACCACCGCATCTTCGAACGTGGCTTCGCCGGCAAGCAGGCCTTCTCGGGCGCCTTGGAAATGGCGACTCCACTGGCGTTCACCGGTCTGTGTGCCGCGGTCGCGTTTCGGATGGGACTGATCAACATTGGTGGAGAGGGTCAGTTCTACATGGGTGCCATCGGAGCCGCGTGGGTGGGGATCGCGGTGAGTGGAACTCCCACGGGAATCACCATTGCCTTGATGTGTCTGGCCGGAATGGTGTTCGGGTCGATCTATGCCGCGATCGTCGGAATCCTGAGAGCCAAGTTCAACACGAACGAGATCATCACGTCGCTGATGATGAACTATCTCGCGGGAATCCTTCTGAACTACCTCATCTTCAACTCCAAGTCGTATTGGCGGAACCCGGATTCACCACAGTTCCCCAAGAGCAAAAACATCGCCGCTCGCGCCGACTGGAACACCTACAAAATCTTCGGGATCGAGATGCCGATTGCATTTCTCATCGCGATGTTGGCCGGTGTCGCCATTTGGTTCTTGTACAAGCGCACCCGCTTCGGTTTCGAGGTGAGCGTGATCGCCGACTCGCCCAAGGCGGCTCGCTACGCCGGCATTCGTACCTCGTCGACGATCGTCATTGTTCTCGCGTTGTCCGGTGCGCTGGCCGGTCTCGGCGGGGCCGCCGACGTCGGTAACTTCCGAGGATTGCTCGACGCCAAGGGTTTGCAAATGGCCGGTTACGGATACACCGGCATCGTCGTCGCCGCTTTGGCGCGTCGTAACCCGATCACCACGATCTTCGTGGCCATCTTCATCGGCGGACTCACCAAAGCGGGGTACTCGTTGCAAGGTCCGGATTTTCCGAGCGGGCTGGTGGGCACGTTGCAGGGTCTCATCTTGTTCACCGCCGTGGCCGGCGAAATTCTCATCAAGTATCGACTGAGAACGAACGTCAGCCGAGCCGGGGCGGTCGTGGCATGAATTCGAACATCTTCGTCATCATCATTTCGTCGGCGATCTTCTACGGAACACCGCTGTTCTACGCGGCGTTGGGCGGCATCCTGACCGAGCGAAGCGGTGTGCTCAACCTCGGTGTCGAAGGAACGATGCTCATCGGTGGTGTCTCCGGAGCGTGGGCGTGCTTGCACATCGGAGGAAGCGCCTGGTTCACGATCACCATGTCGATCCTGGTCGGTGCACTCGCCGGTGGATTGGTGTCCACCTTGCTCGCGTTCCTGTGCATCACCTTGAAGACCAACCAGACCGTGGCCGGTCTCGCCATCACCATCTTCGCGGGCACGGTGGGACTCAGCAGTTACTTCGCCAACATCTGGCAAGTGGCCAAGACTCCCGTGCCGCGACCGATTCGCAACCTGGATGTTCTTGGTCTGGCGGACACACCGGTGGTCGGTCCGATCCTGTTCCGACAGACGTCGCTCACGTATGTGTCGTGGTTGCTCGCGATCCTTGCCACCGTTTATCTCTTCCGCACCCGAATCGGATTGCAATTGAGAGCGGTTGGTGAGTCACCGCAAACGGCCGACGCCATGGGTATCAGTGTCATCCGTTACCGCTACATCCACACGATTCTTGGCGGTGCGCTGGCCGGTGTTGGCGGTGTC
>RHCK01000200.1 GCA_010030605.1 Acidimicrobiia bacterium | reverse complement strand
ATGAGCGCACTCCCCAACCCCGACGTCGGCGAAGGCATCGAACCATTGAGTCCAAAAGTCGCGCGACGATTACGCGTCCTGGCCGCGCTCGCCGTGGCCATCGCCGGGCTCTTCACGGTTTTCGTCGCCGTCGCCGATCTCGCGAACCAAAGGTTTTTCCAGCCGTCCCCGAGATCGCTCCGAGTGATCGCCGCGGGCACCGGAATTGCCCTCCTAGCAGGGGGAATGTTACTCATGGGGGGTGCCGTACGCCATCAGCAGCGACGGAGAAAACAACACGTTCGATCCATCTGAGGGTCTAATTCGGTTGACATTCACCGAACCAGGTGGTTTCCTACACACCGTCATGAACAGCCTTCTGAGCCCGATGCCGATCTCCGAGATCGCCATGTCGTGTGGTTCCGTCGCGCCCATGCACAGCTTCCACGCTTCGGCTGCTGACACCACCACGTATTCGTGGCGCACGGTGTTCGCAGCCAAGCAGAACAAGGCCGCCAAGGCCTTCGCTGTGGCGAACACCAAGCGTTCGCCCCAGCGGTTCGGGGAGCCACTCACGTAGGTCACACACCAACGTCGAGAACCTCACCGAGGCCGCTGGGATCAACCCGGCGGCCTTTCTCGTTTTTCCGACCCGCTTCACATCACAGGAGACAACCATGAGCACCACCCTCAGCATCGACAGCGCGATCGAACCGATCGTCGCTCCCACCGCCCGTTGCGCCGACGGCAACGGCACCTTGACGCCCTTGTTCTTCAGCGACGTCAACGTCGACATCGCTCGCGCCAAGGCCATCTGTCGGCGATGTTCTCTGGCTGCTTCCTGCTTGGAGGGCGCCCTCGAACGAGAGGAGCCCTGGGGCGTCTGGGGAGGTGAACTGATCGAAAGCGGACGGGTGATCGCCGACCGTCGACCGCGTGGTCGGCCGTCGGTGCTTCCGAAGCCGATTCTGGTGATCGACGAGGACCGCACACTTCGCACCATCACGAACGTTTCTGAACAGAGACCGTACGAGGTGGCTGTTCGCGTCGCCTGACCGCGGCGACTCATCCACTCGGTTCACCGGCCTTTTCTCGGTTGCGGGCAACGCTTGACGACCCCGCGACTGCACCGGGAGATCCCGGCCGCAGTTTCCCCCCAACTGCGGCCGGGCATCCCAGGTCCACCGAACCGACACGCAACGAGTCGCACAGTTAGCCTCGAGGTGGTGTCGAAACGCGTTCCCCCGTTGTTCATCGCACTGCTCGCCGGATTGGCCGCGGTCGCGCTGGTGATCTCCATCGGGTCGAACATGGGCGACAATGACCAGAGCACCGATGTCGTGCTCGACGAGCCAGGTGAGTATCAACAGCCCGGAATTCCGACGAATGCACCATTGGCCGGGACCGCTCTCGGGAACGCAGCCGTGATCGACATGGCCGGCAAGGAACTCGACACCGCAACGTTGTCGGATGGTCGACCAATGTTGATCAACTTCTGGTTCTCGAACTGTCAACCCTGCAAGCGCGAAATGCCGGCACTGCAACAGGCATGGGCCTCCTACGGGGACAAGGTTCGATTCATTGGTGTGAACACCCAGGACAGCGAATCGATCACCCGCTCCTTCGCCAGCGATGTCGGCGTCGAATACGAACTGGTGCGCGACCCGGACGGCCGATTCGTCACCGCCAACGGAATCGCCACGTTTCCCACCACCTTGTTCGTTCGCGCCGACGGGACAATTGTCGAACAAGTGGCCGGCGAAATCTCGGTCGATGACCTCACGCGCGCTTTGAGCGAATTGATGGGTGCGTGACGGCATGAACGACCGTTTGTGGTTGAGTTTCGGTAGCGGTCTGCTCGCCGCCGTGAACCCCTGCGGTTTCGTGTTGCTTCCGACCTATCTGATGTACTTCCTCGGCGTCACCGGACGGCCCGGCACCCAACGTGCCGGTGTTCGCCGAGCCTTGGTGGTGGGTGGCGCATTGTCAGCCGGATTCTTGAGCGTGTTCCTCGTCGTTGGGTCCATCACTCGACTGTTCACGGATTATCTCAATCAAAACGCCAAGTACGTCGCGCTGGTGATCGGCGTCGCACTTTTCGTCGCGGGTGTGGCCATGCTCGCGGGCTGGCGACTGCCATTCACCACGCCCAAACTCGACGTGGGCCAACGAGATCGCACGGCGTTGAGCATGTTCGTTTTCGGTGTCGCGTATGCCATCGCATCCATCGGATGCACCCTCGGCCCGTTCACCGCCACGGTTCTCGGAACGATCACCACCGACGGGTTCGGTTCCGGCATCCTGGCCATCGCCTCGTACGGAATCGCCATGTCGCTGTTGGTTATCTCGCTCACGGTGACACTCGCTCTCGCTCAAGGGGGCCTCCTTCGAACGTTGCGGAACGGTATGAAACACGTGGAGAAGGCTTCCGCGGTGGTGATGATGGCCAGTGGCTTGTATCTCGCCTGGTACTGGCTCAACGACATTCGTGAGAACTACGACGATGATCTGACTGGTCGCGTGCTCACGTGGCAAGAACGTATCGCCGACGCCATCGACCGAAATCGCACCATCATCGCCGTCGTGTTGACCATCATGGTGTTGATTGCCATTGCGTTCGCGCGCGGGGTTGGTCGTCGCACATCGGACGTCGAGTGACATGTTCCGCGAATTGTTGGATCATCCTGACGTCGAGGAGTTGTTGATCCTGCGCGGTCACGACCAACCTCGGGAACTCCGCTTGGGTTTCATGGCGTATCACGGTGGTGGTTTGGAGGAGATGACCGAGGTGGTGGCCCAACAGGCCGCCGAACACAGTGGGGCGAGCTACTACGGAGTGCACCAGCCGCGTGGTATGGAGCGACACATTCCGTCGATCGAGGTGTCACCGGATGCCTCCGAGCGTCTGCGCACGTTCATCGACCACGTGCACGTCGTGGTCACCATTCACGGTTACGGCCGCCAGGGCTATTACTCGACTCTTCTGCTTGGTGGCCAACATCGCGAGTTCGCCCGTCACATCGGGGATCACTTGCGTCGACACCTACCGGCGTATCGGATCATCGACGAAGTGGACGACATCCCCAAGGAACTTCGCGGCCTGCATCCCCGCAATCCCGTGAACCTGCCCCCCGCTCGCGGCGTGCAGATCGAGCTTCCTCCGCGGGTGCGCGGCACCACGCCCATGTTCTGGGACTGGGAAGGACCGGCATTGCCGCCTCACACGCAATCGTTGGTGAACGGTTTGGCGGAAGCGGCCCGCAACTGGCTCAGGGGGCCAAACGCTCGATAATCCACGCTCCGTCGTCATCGGAGCGATAGCGAAACCGATCGTGCAAACGACTGGGGCGTCCCTGCCAGAACTCGTAGGACTCGGGAATCAACAACCAGCCACCCCAATGAGATGGACGCGGCACCTCACGTCCCTCGAACTCGGCCGTGAAGCCGGCCACCAGTTGTTCCAGTTCGTCACGATCGGCGATGACCGTGCTTTGCGGCGAGGCCCACGCTCCGATCTGGCTCTCGCGCGGACGGGATGCGAAATAGGCGTCACTCTCGAAACGTGACAGCACCTCGACCGTGCCACGCACCCGAACCTGCCGGTGCAGACCAACCCACGGAAAGACCGCACTCGCCAACGGGTTCGCATCC
>RHCK01000199.1 GCA_010030605.1 Acidimicrobiia bacterium | reverse complement strand
GCCGTCGTCAAGAGCGCCATCAGTCCCTCGGGGAACAGCACGCCGTCGACGATCCACAGGTTCGGGTAGACCGCCCCGAAGATCATGGCGGTCAGGGCGATGTGATCTCGTCGTTCGGGTGACGCCACTTGCCGCGCCACCAATCCGATGAAGGCGACGACCGCGGTGCCGATGACGAGCGAGAACATCTTGTGGTCGAAGAAAGTCGTTCCACCAAACCTCGAACTGAACGACAGCACGAAGGGATACAGCGGACCGTGCAGGGCACTGGCCATCCAACGTTGATGCGCGATGAAGTTCAGTGGCTCGGGAAATCCGAGTCCGTTGGCGAGCAGATTCGCCGTCGAGTGGTAGAAGAGCGGATCACCGGCATCGGTCCGAGTGGGGGCCACCGTGAGCAACGTGAACAAGCGAACGAGAAAAGCCAGTGACAGCGCGGACGCGTACAAAAGGGGTCGGGCGAATGCGACGCGCCGTCCCCTCACCAATCGAATTCCGGCGTGATGCCAGAAGGTGCCCACGAGGATGCCAAGAGTCGCGACCGTGATGAAGGTCCACACGAAGAGCGGTGCTTGGGGGCCGATCAACTCATCCACGCCACCGGAGGCCGACAAGGTGGTTCGTTCCACGTGCTGCCGAGCGAGAAGGTCGAGCACGGGCCTCGTGACGACGAATATCCCGACCGACACCTGCATGGCGAGGAGGTGACGAGTTCGCAGTCGAGGACTGGTCGGCAACAGTCGTCGAAGCCGTCCGGATCTCCGATCGGACAGCACGATGAGCGCGACCGATGTCAGGGCGACCAACACGGTGGGCCCGGCGATGGTTCCGAGCACGTCGAACGAGCCGACGAAGAACACGGCCGGAACGATGTAATCGCGAACGCCGACGGCCGGTCCGTGATTGGTTCCCAAGCTGACGATCAGCGCCGACCACCACACCGCATAAACAACGGCCAGAAGTCGCCCGATGGTTCGGGTGCTGGCGATGGATGGGATCGCCGCGGACGCGACGGCCGATCCGAGTCCGAGGCCACCGACGATCACGATGACGGCACGAACCCACCACGGTGTCGCCCATCCTTCGTCGAGGTCGGCGACCGCGAGGAGCAGTGACGCCAAAGATGCCACCGTCACCAGGCGAATGGGATGACCGGCGATCGCTCGGATGAGCCGTCGGAGACCGACGTCGAGGGCGCGTGGTTCGGTGGTCATCGTGTCGGGGCGATCCGTGCCGGTATCGCCCGACTGATCGCTGGTCAATGGTACTTTCCACTGGCTGTGGAAGAGTTGACCCCCGACACCGGACGCCAATCGCGTCGCCGGCTCGCAACTGTCGTGGGTGTCTGTGCGCTTCTCGGAACCGTTCTGTACTGGTGGTGGCCGGGAATCACCGGGTCGACGAATGTCGATTCCGAACCAGCCGTCCTGGTGGTCGGTAACGGCCAGCTTTCGAGAAGCGAGGAGGCGGTTCTTCGACGTCTTCGCGAGGAGGGCTATTCGGCCGCGTGGGCATCCACCGTGTCCACGTGGTGCGATGTTTCCGGTGTGCTGACGGAAGGAAATCCAGCCCCGACTCGCGCGGTCGTGATGCACATCGCTCCGACGACTGAACAATGCGACGATCCAGCCGTGGTGGCGTCCGACATTCGGGCCTCGATCGGTGAACTGGGGGTGCGGGCTCTCGTGGTCGTCGGACTCGAGGAGGGAGATCGAATCGATCCGGTCGTGGAAATCCTCATCGATTCGGGACTTGTCGAAGTCGATCCCAGCTCGTTGATCGGAACGCCGGGAGAAGTCGACGTGCGGACGGACTGTTTGTGGTGGGACGATTGCATCTTCGAGGGAACGAACCCCGGATACGTGATCGCCCGCGATGATGACGGCCTGACCGTGGCGGGTCAACAACGTGTCGCGCGCCTGATCGTCGCCACGGTTCAGTGATGTCCGACACCGAGAGACTCGCACACTTGGCATCGGAGATGCTCGAGCGCGGGGTGCGGCGTGTGCACGTTCTCGCGTGGCGCGATCTCGACGATGATGAGGCGGGTGGATCGGAGAATCACGCCGATGAGTTCATGCGACGGTGGCAAGAGACCGGGCTGTCGGTGCTGCATCGAACGTCGTTCGCCACGGGTCGCCCGGAGGTCGATTCTCGCAATGGATACGACGTTGTGCGGCGCGGCGGTCGAATGTCCGTGTTCCCCAGGGTGGCGTTGTCGGAAACGTTTCACCGCATGGGTTCCTACGACGCACTGGTCGAGATCTGGAACGGTGTGCCCTGGCTTTCACCCATCTGGTGTCGAAAGCCACGAATTCTGATCCTGCACCACATTCACGGCCCGATGTGGGACCAGATGTTTCCTCGCCCCGTGGCCGCTATCGGTCGGGCGATCGAAACGCGATTGGCACCGCCTTTGTATCGACGCACGCCGACGGTCACCACGTCGACCGACACGCACGAGGAATTGTTGCACCTCGGGTGGCGACCCGACCTGGTGACCACCGGCCCCGTGGGGGTCGACGAGTTCTTCTCGCCCGGTGGAGAGAAGACCGCGCACCCGTCGGTTCTCGCAGTGGGTCGTCAAGCCCCGGTGAAGCGTTTCGTGCAGTTGATGGAACAGGTCGAGATCGCGCGAACGACGATTCCGGATGCCACGTTGACTCTGGTCGGTGACGGACCCGAACGAAAGGTCATCCGTGAATGGATCGAGCGGCATGATGCTCACTGGGTGACTCTCGCCGGGCGCGTGGACCGGGAGGAATTGCGTGATCATTATCGGCGTTCGTGGCTGATCGCGTCGGCGTCGCTCGCCGAAGGTTGGGGTCTTGCCCTCACCGAGGCGGCGGGTTGTGGCACGCCGGCGGTGGCGACCGATATCAGCGGGCATCGCTGTTCCGTTCTCCATGATTCGACGGGTTTGCTCGCTCCACTGCCCGAACTGGGAACAGTGATCGCGCGTGTTCTCGCGGATCGAGGGTTGCGTGACCGGTTGGCTTCCTCGGCGCTCGCACGGGCGCGCGAACTGACATGGGATGCGTTGGCGGTCGGGGTGCTGGAACCACTTCATGCTCAAGTGACACGCCCGAGTGGCGGGCGCCGAAATCGTTAGAATGCGACGGTGAACACAACGGCTCGGCGGATGTCACTGCTTGGTCGACATTCGACCTTGGCGATCGCCATCGCGATCGCTGTTTCGATCCCGATGTTCGCCGCGTTGATCGTGTTGCTGGGCGGGGCACGCTGGTTTCCCTGTGGCGACATGGCGCAGGCCGAATTGCACATGAGGGGATTCCTGTCGCATCCTCCTCTCGTTGGTGCGGCCGGACGCATCGTCGACGATCATGGTTTTCAGGGATCGCACCCGGGGCCGAGCCTGTGGCTGCTGATGTATCCCGTGTACGCATTGGGTGGTCGATCGAGCGCGGCCCTGATGACCTCGGTGGTGAGCGTTCATCTGGCATCGATCATCGCGGCGCTCTGGCTGGTCGCCCGACGTTGGGGACGTTGGGGCGCCCTGGTGGCCGGATTCGCGATCCTGATTCTGCTGCGCTCCTCGGGAAGCGACTTCATGGTCGAGCCGTGGAACGTGTGGATGGCCTTGTTGCCCTTCGTCTTGATGATCATTCTCCTCTTCGATGTGATCGCTCCGGATGAACGGTGGAGTCTTCGTGTCCGCACGACCGAATT
>RHCK01000198.1 GCA_010030605.1 Acidimicrobiia bacterium | reverse complement strand
GATCGTGCGTCGTTTTGTCCGATCCCCACGCTTGGTGCTGACCGTGGCCACCATCGGCATCACGCAACTTTTGTCGGTCCTCGCCTTGTCGATGCCGAAACTTTGGGATGAGGTCGCCGCCGCCGAGAGAGTGGCGCCACCATTCGATTGGAAGTTGACCCTCGGAACTTTCATCCTGAACGCCAACGATCTGATCGCGTTGATCGTCGCGCCACTCGCCATGTTGGGGGTCGGGATGTTCCTGTCTCGTACGCGAGTTGGTACGGCAGTGCGAGCCGCGGCGGAACGCAGCGATCGCGCCGCGTTGCTCGGCATCCCCGTGGGCTGGTTGTCCACGGTGGTCTGGATGATCGCCGCGGCGTTGTCGTTCCTCGCTTTGTTTCTTCGCGCGGGCATTCTTGGTCTGCCGATTGGTGCCGCAGGTTCGGTCTCGGGTTTGATCTTGGCGCTGAGCGCCCTCGTCATCGGGCGACTACGCCATCTACCCACCATCGCCGTCGCTGCTGTGGCCCTCGGGGTACTCGAGTACGGCATCATGTGGAACGCCGACAGCCCCTTGTTGGTGGCGCCGTTCGTGGGTGTTGCTGTGATGGTGGCTCTGTTGATGCAACGCCGTGGAACATCCAGGCTCGATCAGGACACCACCGCATCGTGGCGACTGGCTGACGAGATACGCGACCTACCGGAAGCGTTGTCACGTCTGCCGTTGGTTCGACTGATGCGCTGGGGAACCATCACCGCCATCACCGTGTTTCTGATCGCCGTCCCGACCATCATGAGAACGGACCAAATCATCAAAATCACGGCCATCTTCATTTACGCCATGATCGGGCTGTCCTTGGTCGTCCTCACGGGATGGGCGGGACAGATTTCGCTCGGTCAGGTGGGCTTCGTGGCCATCGGGGCAGCGGTGAGTGCCAAATGCATGTCCGCGTGGCAAACCGACATGACTTTGTCGATCCTCGTGGCGGCATTCGCCGGTGGTCTCGCCGCCTTTCTTGTTGGTATTCCGGCCCTTCGCTTACGGGGCCTCTATCTGGCGGTAGTCACGTTGATATTCGCGGTGAGCGTGACCGAATGGCTTTTGAACGATCGGTTCTTCGACTGGATCCCTGATTCGCGCGTGAAGCGTCTGCCACTGTTTGGTCGTCTCGACATCGACACACCGACTCGTTTTTATGCCTACACCTTGATCGTTCTGATCATCTCGTTCCTGGCGGTTCGCGGAATACGACGAAGTCGTACGGGTCGCGCGATTCTGGCGTTGCGCGACAACGAGCGAGGTGCGCAGGCATTCGCGGTTCCAACGCTCAAGGTGAAGCTCACGGCCTTCACCATCTCGGGATCGATCGCCGGCGTCGCGGGTGCCTTGTACGCCCAACTGAACTACAGCTTCGATATCTCGAGTTTTCAGGTGGGTCGTTCGGTTGAGGTGTTCACCGCCTCGATCGTGGGCGGACTCGGTTCGCTCTTTGGCGCTGTGCTCGGAGCGGTCTACTTGCGGGGAGTGGAATGGTTCGTCACGGCCGACGAATGGAGATTCCTGTCCACCGCGGCGGGCGTGCTCTTCGTTCTGCTGGTACTTCCCGGCGGTCTTGGTGCACTGGTGATTCGCATACGTGACGAACTTGCTCGTCGAATCGCCGCTCGTTCGGGAGGTGCCGAATGAGCACGATCTCGTCGATATGGTCGAACGTGCGACACCCCATGAAATCGTTGCGAGGAATCTGCGGTGGTGAAGCCGTTTACCCACTCATGATTCTCTTCGCGTTGAATGCGGTCGACGAACTGGACCGCGCCGCCTTCGGCGTTCTCCTGCCCGAGATTCGTGATCACTTCGATCTCGACTTGAGCACCACGCTCGGACTCGTCGGTCTCGTCGCCGTGGCGGCCCTCGCGTTGCAAGTTCCCATCGCTCAGTGGGCCGATCGATCGAGGCGGGTTCCGTTGGTCGTCGGGGGTGCGATCGTGTGGGGTGTCTTCTCGGGGCTCACCGGGATGGCCACGGGGTTGATCATTTTTGGTATCGCGCGTAGTGGTTCGGCTCTGGGCAAGGCAGTGATCGATCCGACGCACAATTCTCTGATCAGTGACTACTACCCGATCGAATCGCGGTCGAATGTCTTCTCGGTGCACCGAGCAGCGAATGCGGTGGGTGCCTTCGTCGGTCCGATCTCGGCCGGATTTCTGGCCTATGCGTTCGGTTGGCGCGCCCCCTTCTTGATCTTCATGATTCCCACGATGATCTTCGCGGTGATGGCAATGCGTTTGCGTGAGCCGATTCGAGGTCTGTGGGAACGTCGTGCCATGAACGTCTCCGAGGCGGTGGCCGAGACGGAAGAGGAGGCGCCATCATTCGCCGAAAGTTGGCGAACCGTGCACAAGGTGCAGTCGTTGAGGCGTATTTGGTACAGCCTGCCATTCCTCGCGACCGGCCTGATCGGTTTCGTCTCCTTGGCGTCGTTGTTGTATGAGCGCGAGTTTGGATTGGACGAGCGCGCGCGTGGAGTCGCGGCGGCGATTGCCGAGCCGTGTCAATTGATCGGTCTGGTACTCGGTGCGCGATGGATCTCGAAGAAGTTCGCCGGCAACATTGCCGGGCTCACTCGTATCGGGGCGAATGTGTCGATTGCCGCCGCTTTTCTCGCCGCCGCGTTCGCATTGGCACCGAACATCTACATCGCAGTGGCCGTTAACTGTGTCATCTCGGCCGCCCTGGCGATGCTCGCCCCAGCGATTTTCACTGGTCTCTCGTTGGCGATTCCCCCGCGGGCGCGAGCCACGGGATACTCGGTGGCGTCGTTGTGGATCATCCCCGGCCTGGCCGTTCTTCCGATGATCGGATGGCTGGCCGACAAGTTCACGATTCGCGTCGGGATGTTGGTGATGATCCCGTTGTTCGTGGTCGGCGGCCTCATTCAACGTTCGATCGGCAATGTGATCATGGAGGACATTGGTCAGGTTTGGCAGTCGGCAGCCGCTCGTTCGGAGGCTCTGTATGACCGCCGTCGGGGTAACGCGAAGTTGCTGCTGCTTCGAGGTGTTCATTCGGGCTACGACGGTCGGATGGTATTGCAGGGGATCGATCTCGACATGGAGGAAGGAGAGATCGTCGCACTCCTCGGAACCAATGGGGCCGGCAAGAGCACGCTTTTACGGACGATCAGCGGAACATTGGAGGCCGACCGGGGCGCGGTCATCTTCGACGGTCGTGACATCACACATGCGCCTCCCAACGAGATCGCCGCTCTCGGAATCGTGCAGATGCCCGGAGGTCAGGGAGTGTTCGGTTCGCTCACCGTTCGCGAGAACCTGGAACTGGCGGGGTGGACGCATCGACGAGACGCACAAGGTGTCGCCAACGCTCGTGCCGAAGTGCTCGCGATGTTCCCGATACTGAGTGATCGGATGGACGAAGCAGCCGTGAATTTGTCGGGTGGCCAGCAGCAGATGTTGGCCCTTGCGATGAGTTTCATCATGCGACCACGCATCTTGTTGATCGATGAACTGTCGCTTGGCTTGGCGCCGATCATTGTTGGTCAGATGTTGCCCGTCGTCGAGCGGCTCTCGAAAGACGGTGTGACGGTTGTTCTGGTGGAGCAAAGCGTGAATGTCGCGCTCACGGTGGCGCAACGCGCCTATTTCCTCGAGCGAGGCGAGATCAGATTCTCCGGACCGACGGCGGATCTTC
>RHCK01000197.1 GCA_010030605.1 Acidimicrobiia bacterium | reverse complement strand
TCTTCGATGGTGTGAGTCTCACCGGTCGCGATGACGTAGTCATCGGGCTCGTCCTGCTGGAGCATCATCCACATGGCTTTCACGTAGTCGCCGGCGTAGCCCCAGTCACGTTTGGCGTCGAGGTTCCCCATGACGAGTTCGTTCTGCAATCCGAGCTTGATGCGCGCCGCAGCGTTGGTCACCTTGCGTGTCACGAACTCGACGCCGCGGCGTGGCCCTTCGTGATTGAAAAGGATCCCGGAGCATGCCCATAGCCCGTAACTCTCGCGATAGTTCACCGTGATGTCGTGGCCGAAGACCTTGGCGCACCCGTACGGCGAGCGCGGATGGAACGGGGTGCGTTCGGTCTGGGGAGTCTCGCGAACCTTGCCGAACATTTCCGATGACGACGCCTGATAGAAGCGGATCTTGTTGTCCGTCGCACCACCAACCATGCGCACCGCTTCGAGCATGCGCAACACGCCGGTCCCGGTGAGATTCGCCGTCAACTCCGCCTGATTCCACGACAAAGCCACGAAGGAAATCGCCGCCAAGTTGTACACCTCGTCGGGTTGGGCAACCTCCATCGCCTTCACCAACGACGGGAGGTCGGCCAGATCTCCGGGAACGATCTCGACATAGGGAAATTGATCGCGCAGAAGATCGGCCTTGGGATTGTTCTGACCCTTGACCATGCCGAACACCTGATACCCCTTGCCATGCAGGAACTCGGCGAGATGCTGGCCATCCTGGCCGGTGACTCCTGTGATGAACGCGCGGGGCATGGATTCTCCTCGAACTCGGCCCGAGTGGGCCCGTGACCTCGCATCCTACGGCGTGGGACCTAGCCTCGCCTCTGATGATGCGCGTCGGATTCGATGTCGGCCCTTTGCACGGCCCGATGACCGGGATCGGACGCGCGGTGGACGGAATCGCCCGTGGATTCGACGAATCGAATCCGCACGTCCATCTGGTCCCCTACGTGCTCAGTTTTCGTGCGAAGTTGCGCCCCGGGACGATCCGCTTGCCGTATCCGGCCGCGTTGGCGCTGCGCGCGTGGAGTCACCTCGACGTTCCCCGCCCCGATCGTCATTTGACGAACATCGACCTGATTCACGGCACCAACTACGTCGTTCCACCTTCACGTCGACCGCGCCTGGTGTCGGTCTACGACTGTTGGGCGTTGGACAACGAGTCCGTCGTTCATCCTGACGTCCGCTCGATGATGAACGTGCTCCGCCGTGCCGTGGCCACCGGCGCTCACATCCACGCTTCGTCGCACGCCACCGCCGATGCGGTACGACGACACTTTCCCGGCGCACCCGTTTCGGTCGTGCACCTCGGATCACCCGACATCGTCGAACCGACGGGTCGGTCGATCGACGGTGTGCCGACGGATTCCCGATTCGTGCTCGTTCTCGGAACCATCGAGTCTCGAAAGAACGTTCCGTTTCTCGTCGACTGCATGGACTCCGTCATGCGCGAGCTCGGCGACGTTCGACTCGTCATCGCGGGTGGCTTCGGCGACGACATCGAAAACCTTCGACGCGCGATCGAACGAACTCCGATCGGGGTCCGAGAACGTATTCATGTACTCGGTCGTGTCGATGGCGTCGTGGCCAACGACTTGTTGCACCGCGCTTCGGTCTTCGCGTATCCATCGCTCGACGAGGGATTCGGTTTTCCGTTGCTCGAGGCCATGGGGGCGCGAACTCCGATCGTCGCCTCGGCCGCTGGTTCCATCCCCGAAGTCGCCGGGGATGCCGCCCGACTGTGTCCAACGAGTGACCGCGATTCCTGGGTCTCGGCTCTGACCGAAGTTCTGCAGAACCACGACATACGGAGCCAAATGATCGCCACCGGAACGCGACAACGCGAACGCTTCGATTGGTCGTCGACCTCGCGGGAGCTCACCGACCTCTACTCGAGTCTCGTCGAGCGAGTCTGATCCGACAAGAATGAACTCGTGATCTCCGTACTCGCCGGTGGGGTTGGTGCCGCCCGATTCTTGAAGGGCTTGGTGCTCGCCGTCGACCCATCGGACGTGACCGCCATCGTCAACACCGGCGACGACACGATTCTGCATGGTCTGAACATCTCGCCCGACATCGACACGGTCACGTACACGGTCGCCGGCGCGATCGACCCCGAGCGAGGTTGGGGTCTGGCCGACGAATCCTGGACCGCGATGGCCAATCTCGCCCGATACGTGGCGGTGCGACCGCGCGGTTCGACGGCCGCTCCGGACTGGTTCAACCTCGGAGACCGCGACCTTGCGACGCACTTTTATCGCACTGCACGATTGGCCGAGGGGGCCACTCTCAGTGACGTGACGGCCGAGATCGCACGGGCTTGGAACCTGCCGATCAGCGTGCTGCCCATGACTGACGACCGCGTCGGCACCATGGTGAACATCATCGAGGACGGCCGAGAGTCGACGGTCACGTTCCAGGAATACTTCGTGAAGCGTCGCCATTCGGTTCCGGTCACAGGCGTTCGCTTCCACGGCATCGAGTCGGCTCGACCCACATTTCTCGCGCACCTGGCGAACTCGGACGGGATCATCATCGCCCCGTCGAATCCGATCGTCTCGATCGGACCCATCAGGGCGCTTCCCGGGGTAAACGAAGCACTCGAAATCGCACGCGACCGTGTCGTTGCGATATCCCCGATCATTGCCGGAGCCGCCATCAAGGGCCCCGCCGATCGCATGCTTCTCGAACTCGGCTTCGAACCAACCGTCGTGGGCGTGGCGCGACTGTACGCCCCGATATGCGGGACGATCGTCATCGACCAGCAAGACGCGCATCGTCGCGACGAAGTGGAGTCCCAAGGCGTTCGATGTGTCGTCGCCGACACCATCATGCGTTCACCCGAAATCACCAAAGCCCTCGCCGAAACAACCATGCGGGCCATCCGAAACGGAGATTGACATGACCGACAACCTCTCAGCCACACCCATGCGCCTTTCGGCCTGGGGTGTCACAGGAATCGGCGAGATCCGACCCAACGATCAATTGGGCGACATCATCGTCGATGCATGTCGAATCGCACCGAACGGACCCCTGCTCGACAACGACGTTCTGGTGGTCACCCAGAAGATCGTGTCCAAGGCCGAAGGTCGAATGGTGGCGATCGATGCGGACGATCCGTTGTCCCACAAGGCTCTGGTCGAAGAAGAGTCGGTTCGCATCGTGCGTCGGCGAGGAGATCTGATCATCACAGAGACCAAGCATGGCTTCGTGTGCGCGAACAGCGGTATCGATCTCTCGAACGTCGAACGAGGCTGGGCCGCACTATTGCCGATCGACAGCGATCGTTCCGCGCGACGCATCCGTGACATCGTGCGCGCCAAACTCGGTGTCTCGGTCGGGGTGATCATCTCCGACACTTTCGGGCGCCCCTGGCGCAAGGGGCTCACCGATGTCGCAATCGGCGTGGCCGGCGTGGCGGCGGTGGTCGACCTTCGCGGAACTCCCGACGCGCTCGGTCGAGTGATGCAGGTCACCGAGGTGTGTGCCGCCGACGAGATTGCATCGGCCGCCGAATTGGTGATGGGTAAGGCCAGCGGAGTCCCGGTGGCCGTCGTGCGTGGAGTCGATCCGTCGTGGTTTCGCGAATCGTCGATGCAGGAAATCGTTCGACCTCCTCAGGAGGATTTGTTCCGCTGACACCGCCTCAATCGTCGGTGGCGAGGGTGGCACCGATTCCGTCGGCGAGCGTG
>RHCK01000196.1 GCA_010030605.1 Acidimicrobiia bacterium | reverse complement strand
CACCAGATTCCCACCACACACCTTGTTGCCGTAGTTCTGGATCGGATCGATGGTTTGTGGAGGGAGGAATTCCGACTCCTCGGCCCACACGGTGTCGCGCGTGATGAGGCCGGCGTCGAGAGCGGCGGCGGTGGTGACGATCTTGAACGTCGAGCCCGGCATGTAACGCTCTTGATACGCGTTTGCCAGCAGGGGCTTGCCGGGAAGTGCGTTGAGATACTCGAAGGCGGCTTTGGCGTCATCGGCGTTGTGGGTGACCACCGCATTGGTGTCGAACGTGGGCAATGAATACATCGCCTTCACCGCTCCTGTTGACGGTTCGACCACCACGACGGTTCCCTCGCGACCGTCGAGTGCGCGTCGAGCGGCTTCTTGGATGCGCGAATCGATGGTCAACTCGACGGACCCGGTCACGTCATCACCACTGAAGAGCGAACCGAGGCCGGAGATCTGCTGCTCGGGAGTGCGTCCGGCCAGGACATCGTTCTCCACTTTCTCGACACCAGTCGCTCCGTAACCGAACGTGAAGTAACCCGTGACCGCGGTGTAGAGATCACCTTCGGGATAGACGCGTTGCCACTCGAAGTCATCACCGGGCTCGGTGGCGTCGCTGCGGGCGACCACGACCCCGTCACTCGTGCGGATGTCACCTCGAGGATCATTGAAGTCCCTCACGGTTTGACGGTTGTTGCGAGTGTCGCCATCGAGAGATGTTTTGCGACCCACCTGGATGACGTTCAACTGAATGAACAGCACCACGTACAACACCATCAGGCCGGCGGCCAACTTGCCGATGCGCCCGTTCATTCGGTGTCTCCGGTACGTCGCGCGACACGACGGGCTCGCGCCGCCTCGAATCGTTCGGTCACACTCATCGCGTCGGGCGCCTCACCCAAACGTTTGGCGGTGTTGTCGCTGATGCGCAACAGCAACGCCAACAAGACGTAGTTGGCAACCAAACTGGATCCGCCGTAACTGACGAACGGCAAGGTGATACCCGTGAGGGGCACCACGCGGATGACACCGCCGATGATGATGAACGCCTGCACGGACAAGATCGTGGTGAGGCCGACGGCCAGAAGCTTGGCGAAGTCCCTCTTCGCGCGCATGGCGGTTCGAAGCCCGGCTCCGGCGAGCAACAAGAATGCGATCAGAATCGCCGTTGCTCCGAACAATCCGAGCTCTTCGCCGATGGCGGCGAAGATGAAATCGTTTTTCGCTTCGGGGATGCGGGTGGGGTCACCAAGACCGAGGCCGGTTCCTCCCAGTCCTCCGCTGCCGAGCGCGAACATCGACTGGGCGATTTGATAACCCTTGCCGCGGTAGCTCGACCACGGATCGAGCCAAATCGACACGCGCGTCTGCACGTGATCGAACAGGAAGTAGGCGACGGTGGCGCTCATGGCGAACAACACCGCACCGACGGCCAGAAAGCTCGCCTTCTCGGTGGCGATCCAGACCATCACGATGAAAAGGGTGAAGAAGAGCAAACTCGAACCCAGATCCTTCTGTCCGACCATCAACACCACGCTGAAACCCCAGGCACCGAGAAGAGGCAGCAGATCACGTGGTTCCGGAAGTTGGAACGGCCCGACCTTCCACGTGTTTTGCTTGATGAGCTCGCGGGTTTCGGCCAGATACGCGGCGAAGAACAATGCGAGCGCCAGCTTGGCGAACTCTCCGGGTTGGAAGTTGATCGGACCGATGCTCACCCAGATGCGCGCACCTCCGGATGAGAAGCCCAGGCCGGGGACCATCGGAAGCATCAGCAAACCGGCACCGACGACGAAGAAGGTCCACTTGAATCGCGCCAGATCGTTGACGCGTTGCACCACCAGCAGGGTTGCGGCGAATGCGGCGACACCGATGAACGTCCACGTCGTTTGCAAACCCGCGAGGCGCTCCGACAGGCGGGCGATCATCACGTAGCCGAGTCCGTTCAACATGACGGCGAGTGGCAACAGCGTTCCATCGGCTCCGGGCGCCAGCAATCGAACCGCGATGTGGGCCGACATCAGAATGAGCAACAAGAAACCTAGGAACGGAAGAATGCGAGGAGGAATCTCCGAGTTCTGCCCGAGCGACGCGAGTGTGTACGCGGCCGCGGTGATGATGCCGGCGAAGATGACGAGCCGAAGTTCGTGCCCTCGTCGTTGCTCCGCGAGGGTGCTCACGACAGTGCGGCCGAGACCACCACGGTGATGGCGATCGCCGCCGAGAGAGCGAACATGCTCCATGCACCGACGGCGAACCACGGTGATGGCCGAGCGGCGACGAGCGGCTCGGCGATCACGAGCGGATCATCCGCCGCCGTCACGTCCGGGTCGGGCTCGTTGTTCACGACAGGATCGTCGATGACGACTGGTTCGTCGACCACGGCGAAATCGACCACCACCACCGTGATGTTGTCGCGCCCACCGTTGCGGTTGGCCAGATCGACCAAGCGATCAGCGAGATCTTGAACGCCCGTGGCCCGACGAATTTCGTTCTCGATCTCGTCGTCGGCCGCCTCGTCGACCAGACCATCGCTGCACATGATGAAGCGGTCGCCGTCCTCCACTTCCATGGGGAAGGTGTCGACATCGACGTACGGTTCGATTCCCATGGCGCGCAACACGATGTTGCGACGCACGTGGACGCGAGCCTCGGCGCGCGTGATCGCGCCACGGTCGACCAAGGACTGCACGTGCGAATGATCCTTGGTGACTTGGCGCAGCTCGTCGTGTCGCCACAGGTACGTCCGGGAGTCGCCGACGTTGGCAACCACGATTCGATGCGCCGAGCGATCGCTGACCACCAACCCGGTGAGGGTGGTTCCCATGCCTGCTTTCGTCGGATCCTCGATGGCCTCGCGGAAGATCGCTCGATTGGCGGCCGACACCGCATCGGCGACGCGATCCTCGTCCGGAAGACCAGCGGGCGTGGCGGTGTATTCGGCTTCGAGGGTTTTGACGGCAATTTCCGAAGCGACTTCTCCGGCACTGTGTCCGCCCATTCCGTCGGCCACGAAGAAGAGTCCGTCGACCGCGATGAACGAGTCCTCGTTGCCATCACGCAGCCGACCGACATCGGTGCACGCACCCCACTGCGCGCGAATCATCGTCGAGCCTCGAGGGTGACGAGACCGATGTACACGCGGTCTCCGACGCGCAGACGCGTGGGTGAATCGATGACGTTTCCATTCACCATGGTCCGGTTGGTCGAGCCGAGATCCTCGATCGTCACGTATCCGTCGACGTTGCTGATTCGGGCGTGGCGAACGCTGGCACCGGTTTCGGCGGCTAGTCGCAACGTGCAGTCGGGACCACGTCCGACCAAAACGTCGGCGTCACCGAGCGCGACATCCGTGCCCTTCAGTTCGGCCGGCGAGATGATCCGCAACACGGACACGCGATGTTCGCGCGACACGTGAGGTCGATCGATTGGTGCCGCGGCTTCGCCCACTGTGTTGCCCACATTGTTGCCCGTCTTGTTAATGGCCACGCGACTGACGGCCGGGGTGCGAATCTCGTGCCACACGGCCCACAGCACTCGAGCAAAGAACAGATAGAGCGCGAGAAGCAACACCACCTTGAGCACGCCGAGTAGCTGGTCGGTGATCATCGAGTTGCGTCCTAACGAGCCTCGTAGCGAATGGAATGTCCGCCGACCGTGATGATGTCTCCGTCGCGCAACGAACGTTCTCCACCGATGACGACTCCGTTGACCTTGGTTCCATT
>RHCK01000195.1 GCA_010030605.1 Acidimicrobiia bacterium | reverse complement strand
TCGAGCGCCACCAAAGCGTCGGCGACGCCGGCCTCGCGCGCGCCATCGATCACCGCTCCCAAACGGGCCGGTCGTTCTTGATGGGTCGGTCCGTTCACATGATCGAGATAGGACTCGTGGCTCAAGAACAGGACCGACATCGAAGCGCACGATAACCGTCGCCGCTACCGTCTGAGGGGTGATGCCCGGGCTGCGACGACGCCAAACGAGGCCGTCCTTCCGCCTCCTCGATGACGGGGTCGTGCGCGCGCGACTTCGGCCCTGGCCCGAACAGCCCGACGTGGCCCACCTCGTGCTCACCGACCACACGATGGCCCCCCGCTCCACGACCCTGCGCGACTGGATGAGGGTGGTGGCCGACGACGAGTACACCGCCATGCGCACCGGAGCTCTCTCCCTCGATGCCGCACGCACCTTCGTCGACCACGGATTCGTCGAAATTCAGCGATTGGCCTTGTTGCGTCGGCAATTGTCCGCCGACACTTTTGTTGCCGAGCCCCACCATCGAACCCGACCACTGCGAGGCACTCGCGCCTTCGAAACTGCCGCGCGCATCGACCGCAAGGCGTTCGAGTCGGGTTGGGATCTCGACGCCGCCGGAATTCGCGATGCGTGCGAGGCCACGCCGAACCACCGGGTCCGCTTGGCCCTCACCAGTTCCGACGAACCCGCCGGCTACATGATCACCGGACGTAACGGTTCGGCCGGTTTCGTCCAACGCTTGGCCGTGGACCCACGACACGAAGGTCACGGTGTGGCCACATCGCTGATCCTCGATGGTCTGGCTTGGTTGCAACGCAGTGGTGTCGACGACGTTCTCATCAACACCCGTCTCGACAATTCACGAGCGCTCGATCTATACCGACGCTTGGGCTTCGATGACATGGACGAAAATCTCGTCGTGCTCGAACGACGCATCGACGCTGGGGATCTCCCATGAAGTCGATGATGATGAAGTCGATGATGTTCGCGGCCTCGATGGTCGCCGCCGTGACCACCATGACTCCCATCGCGTCGGCCGGAGATGGTGCCGCCGCCGAACCGTCCATTGGCGTCCTCGTCAGTCAGGACGAGTACGTGGCCGGCATCGAAGGTTCGATTCTGCATGCCACCGTTTCGGTTCGTGATTTGCCGACCGATGATGGTGCGTCCATCGCCATCACCTCGTACCGGCCAGTGAAAACACGTGCCGCGGTTCGTGATGCCATCGCCGGAAAGTTGCCGAGCGTCGTGGACACGGTGGTTCTCCCTAGTTCCGCCATTCCCCGAGACGATTCCGGTTACCTCGAACTGAGCGTTCCCATCGAGATCGGTGTGCGTTCGCGAGCCAACCTGCAGATGTCGGCCGTGGGCCTGTACCCCATCACCATCGGCATCGTCGTCGACAAGACCGTGGTGGACCAGATCGTCACGTTCGTCGACCGATTACCCGAACAGACGTCGACGCCAACCCAGACCGAACCACTTCAGGTGGCCGTGGTGACGGGACTCGATGGTCCGATCGCCCGACAACCCGACTTCACCTCGACGATCGATGCGACGGCTCTGTCCACGTCGACCAACATGGTGACCGCCATCGAGGATCTCGACATGACGCCGCTCACCGTGTCGGCGTCTCCACAATGGATCGATGCTCTCGCACAGGATGAGGTCGACGGTGTGCCCCTGCTCGAACGACTCGGCGCGCTGCAATCGATCCAGTTCGTATCGCGGCCATACGTGAACGTCGACCCCGATCAACTGGTGTCCACCGATTCCTCCGACGTGTATCTCGCACAGTTGCGACGCGGCGAGGACGCGCTTCGGTCGGCCATACCGAATCAAGATGTCCGCCGCGAGACGTTCTTGGCTCAGTTCGGACTTTCCCGGAATGCCGCCACGCTCGTGCGCGACCTCGGATTCCGTGGAGTGGTCCTCACGCCCGCGTCCCAAGCCGCAACCGCCGAAGGTGCGTCGTTCCTCACCGATCCGTCCCGATTGGTGCGCCTCGCGTTCGGTTCCGGAACCATTGATGCGGCTTTGGCCGATCCGGCCCTGGCCACCACGATGTCCGGTGGCTCTCTTCTTGGTGCCGACGCCTACTTGGCGGCTCAACACCTGTTCGCGGAATTGAAAGCGTTGCGCACCGAAGTCGTGGCTCGCGGCGAGTCCACGAGTGGTCGAACGGTGGTGCTCACCACGCTCGACGGATCGCCACCCAGTCCCGAATTCCTCACATCGCTGTTCACCACGATGTCCACCGAACCCGACATCGTCCTCGTGACCCTCGACGATGCCATGACATCGACCGATCTGAACAGCACCGATGACGGACCGATCGTGCTGGAACTCACCAATACCTCACCCGGCGCATCGACCAACTGGACCGACCTCGAAAGCAACCTGCAGGCTCGTATCGACTCGTTCGCCGCGGTCCTTCCGACCGGCGATGTGCGCATCGACATGTGGCGCGGACTCCTGGAAGTCATCCCCGAGTACTCGATGAGCGACGACCGTCGATCCGAGTACATCGAAGCCGTGCGCGTGGCCATGAACGAGATCGCGCAGTCCATCTCATTGCCATCCTCGACCACATTCACTCTGGGGGGTCGCGACAGTTCGATCCGGGTCACCTTGCGCAACGACAGCGACGCTGATCTCACCGTCCAGATTCGGCTCACCAGTTCGAAACTGCGTTTTCCGGTGCGGAACGATCCCGTCGTGCTTCCCGCCGGAACCACCACGGCCGTCGAGGTGTCGGTGGAAGCGCGTTCCAATGGGCGTTTTCCCGTGGTGATGCAGCTGTTCACCCCTGATGGCTCCGAGGCCCTCGGTCCGGCCGTCACGTTCACCGCCCGAGTGAACGCTCTGGCGGGCCTGGGTCAACTTGTCACCGGTATCGCACTGCTCTTGTTGATCTCGTGGTGGGTTCACCACCTGCGAAGCGAACGTCGCCGCCGGTCCGCCGCCGTGGACGACACCGCCACGCGCCACCCGAGCATCGACCGTTCCGCCCCGTGACGACGAACTAGCCTGCGGACGTGACCTCCTCCGTTCGCATCATCACCGACAGTGCTTGTGACCTGCCGGAATCCGTCGTCCGCGAGCTCGGCGTCGAGGTCGTTCCACTGTTCATCCGGTTCGGCGAGGACGAATTGGTCGACCGAGAACAGTTGTCGACCGCTCAGTTCTGGGCCCGTTGTGCCACGGAAACCGACCTGCCATCCACGGCCGCACCGTCGCCCGGGCGGTTCGAGCAGTCGATTCGGGCCCTGGCCGCCGATGGGGCCACCGGAATCGTGATCATCAACTTGTCGGGGGCGTTGTCGGGAACCTTGCAGAGCGCCGAGGTGGCCGCCGACAAGATGCAAGGCGACATCTCGGTCCGCGTGGTCGACAGCCGCACCGTGAGCATGGGTCTCGGTGCCATCGTCGTGGCGTGCGCTCGAGCGGCGCGAAGTGGCGCATCTTTGGACGCCGTCGAAACCATGGCGCGCGACCTCTCGTCGCGCTGCAAGGTCTGGGGGGCGCTCGACACCCTCGAAAACCTCAAAAAGAATGGCCGCATCGGTGGGGCCAAGGCCATGTTTGCCTCTGCGCTCTCATTTAAACCCATCATCGAAGTGCGCGACGGTGTCGTTGCTGCTGGAGGCAAACAGCGCACCCGAGCCAAAGCCATCGCCTTCGTCGTGAACAAAGTCCGTGAAGCGGTCGCCAGTCGCGGCATCAGTCAATTGAGCGTGCTGCACGCCGACTGC
>RHCK01000194.1 GCA_010030605.1 Acidimicrobiia bacterium | reverse complement strand
ACGTCACCGGATCGAAATTGTGCAAGGCGAATCCGAGAGCGTTGTAGTTCACCGCCTCGTTCACGAAACGCTTCCCCTGACGATTGACCATGATCGAACCCGGCGCCGTCCGCTCCGACTGACACGCCAAGAAGTTGGCGCGAGTGTCGCGATGTTGCCCGGCCTTTGATTCGAGAGACGACGTCATCCACCAGGCGTGGGCCATGTTGCCCAAACTCGCACCAACCTCCATGGCCATCAACAGACCATCACCTTCGCACTCGGGAACACTGATGGGGCCGGTCATTGGTCCACGAAGGAACGAGCGAACCAAATCCTCGTTCCACTCGAACCCTCCGGTCGCGATGATCACGCCTTTGCGAGCGATATAGCGCACCGGTCCACCCTCGTGCTCGGCATCGACGCCGACGACTCGACCATCCTCGACGACGAGATGACGCGCTCGCGTTTCGTAGTGAACCGGAATGCCTCGATCGAGAATTCCTTTGAAAAGCGAACCGATGAGGGCTTGTCCTTGACCGCGACAATCGCGCCGAATGCGATCCTCGATCATCTCCGGCGTCACCCCGCCATGGCGATCCTCGACACGACTGGTGCGTTTCGGAATTCCGGTCTTTGGTGGGTTCACACGAGTGGCATGTGAACCGAGTTCCTCGAATGCGAACACGTCATTGTCGAGCGATCGACCACCATGAGTCATGGCCCCCGGCGCATCGGGCTGGTAATCAGGGAAGTCGAGGAAAGGACGCAGACGAACGGGAGTTTTGTCGGCGAGGAACCGGATCATCTCCGGGCCCCCCTCCAAGAAGCCCGACAGCGGATCATCTTCCAATTGGCCGGGTGCGAGATGGTCCAGATACGTCACGACGTCGTCGAAACTGTCGCGAACACCAGCCTCCATCGCCAGATGGTTCAACGGAATCCACATCATTCCGCCCGACATCGCCGACGTTCCACCCACCATGCCCGACTTCTCGACGACGATCACCTCGCGGGCTCCATGTTCGTGGGCCGACAGAGCCGCCACGAGGGCGGCCGAACCGCTTCCCAACACCACCACATCGGCGGCGAACGAGTTCACTGTGTTGCGTTCGTTCATCGATATGTCTCATTCATTCGTGTCGATCGGACAACGTCGACCGTACTCATCACGTCGACTGTTGCTCGTACGGAGATGCGGGCGGCGCACCCTGCTACTTTCCGTTCATGCGGTTCATCATCTTCGTCATCGACGACACGTCCGGTTCGGCATCCGGTGACGAGATGGCTCACATCGATGCGTTCAACGACGGACTTCGCGCCAACGGGCACTGGGTCATGGCCGCCGGAATCGCCGCTCCGAGCGAAGCAGTCGTCATCGACGGTCGCAACGGTGGTGAATCGATGGTCGAAGGATCGCTGTTCGATGGTCCGGAGTACTTCAGTGGGTTCTGGATCATCGATGCGGCCGACACAACCACCGCACGTACCTTGGCCACAGCTGGTTCGCGCGCGTGCAATCGTCGCGTGGAACTCCGCCCGTTCTTGGGCTGACATCGACCCGAATTGAGAGTCGGCTGTTCCAGCGACACGACGACACTCATCCGCGAAGCCGGTCTACCCGTGGATCATCGGCTCCGAGAACGTCGGCCAATCGTCGAGACGCGGTCGACCGATCGAGTGTCCCGGCGGCCACCATCTCATCGATATCGACCCAGTCCTTTGGTCGATCGAACATTGCCTTGAACACCGCCAGGTCGTCGGCGCAGAGGATTCGCACTTTTCGTCCTGCGAAATCGACCGTTACGCAACGTTCCGCAACGCCGTGATGAAAGTCGGAGACGGCGAAGAACAGGTCGACTGGGGTGTCGTTCCACCAAACTCGAACCTGGTCATCGTTCACGACGGCATCACGATCGGCCGACGAAGTTCGGATGTCGACCGGAAGTGCCGCAAAGACACGGTCGACTTCGTCGGACGCCACGAAGACGTTGACGTCTATGTCTCGCGTACCACGCGGTTCCTCGGTCGCGAAGGCCAATGCGAAAGCGCCGCCGAATGCCCACGGGATACCCGACGTGTCGAGAGCCTCTCCAAGAGAAACGATCCGTTCGACGAGGTTCATCACCATCGCGCCTTGGACAGCGGTCGCGGCCGGTAGGGCTGGGCTTCGGCCAGCAAGAGAACGTCGATGAGTTTGCGAGCCTGGACTTTCGGGTCGAGCGTTCGACGACGACTCGGTTCGAGACGAACCTCGAAACCGAGCGCCGTGATGATGCGACCAGCCACCTCGAGTGATGGTTGACGACGACCACACTCGTAGGCACTCACCACCGTCGACGGGATACCCACCCGACGAGCCAATTCGACTTGAGTGACACCGGCTCGACGCCTCAGGTCACGCAGGGAGGCACAACTCAGCACACAGCCATTTTACCGCCAACTAAGCGGATTCGCTTAGTTTCTCGCGCCGTGGCGACGCTCAATCAGCGAACGCATTCTCCGGACAACGAGATGGCCGACAAAGAGCTCGCCCACGCGGAGCAAGAGCACGGAGCGTCAATCGGATGCCGTTGCACACGGGCCAATTCGCAACTCGGCGGCGAAATGAGAACAGCCGCCCCGAAAGGCGGCTGTTGTCGATTGGTGGCGGGGACAGGATTTGAACCTGTGACCTTCGGGTTATGAGCCCGACGAGCTACCTGGCTGCTCCACCCCGCGATGAAGAAGGTCAATCTACGGGGAGCCCGTCGGGTTACCAACCACGACGGAGCCCAGATGATCGATCACCCGCAGCAATTCCGTGGTCAATCGAGCGGTCGCCATGGTCAGGTTGGTCGCGAATTGCTCGGCCGTCGCGGTGTGATGGTCCACCAAATCGGTGATGGCCTTCACCGCCAGCACCGGAATGCCCATGAGTTCTCCCACGTGGGCGACGGCCGCGGCTTCCATTTCCTTCACGTCTCCACCGTTGCGCGCGATCATCAGACGATCGTCGTCGTTCTAGTCCAACGAGTTGCTGGTGGTGACGAGTCCCTGTTTCAGATTCAACCGGGCCGCCATCTCGGTCGCGTCGAACGCCGGATACGAACCGACCCCATAGTCGTCCCATCCGGGAATGGCGATACGTCGATCGTGATGAACGAATCGATCACGACTCAGATACACGTCACCGATCGCCGCTCCGCGCGATTGCCAGCCTCCGGCCGTGCCCGCCGAAATGAGAAGCTCCGGACGAAAACGTCGAGCCACTTCGTAGGTGGTGAGCGTTGCGGCGTCGGTGCCGATGGAATCGACTCCATGGCGTCCGTCTCGTCCATTGATCGCCACCACCGCTTCGCACGCACCGACTCGCGCGGTGAAAAGACGCACAGGCAACGGTGGGGCACCATCGGTTTCGACGGCACCGAGCGCATCGATCACCGGCAGCGCTTCGGCTTCCATCGCCATGATCACCGCTATGCGCCGCACGATCGAAGTGTAGAACTACGGTTGTTCTCGCATGGGCCTGTTCAAGCGCACTCCGAAGACCCCACCGGTCGATCCGGCCGAGGTTGCCGAACTTCGCCAGCAGATCGAAGAACTGCGAGCCCAACTGCGAACGATGACCACCGATGATGAAGCCCGCGATCGTCATGTCGCCGAGCTCGATGGCAAGGTCATCAGCCTCGGGGCCCGTGTCACTCAGGTCGGCACCGAGGTGACGCATCAACTGGGCGAACTGTCCGGCGACATCGACAATCTCGCCAAGCGGACCGACGAGATCACCGCCACCATCGGCGATCTACCCGAACAAGTGGAGGCGGTCCG
>RHCK01000193.1 GCA_010030605.1 Acidimicrobiia bacterium | reverse complement strand
TAGAAGCACCATGCCTTCTTGCCATCCGGCGGAAGCTGCGGATACAGACGAGGCTGCAACATGGCCTCGGGCATTCCTTGGGCGTATTCGCTCACTTCGGTGAGGGACACGTAACTGTCGACCACATCCAATCCCGCTCGGGTGAGAGCGGATTGAAACGATCGCAACGCTCGCCAATCCTTCGACAAAGCCATGAACGCCGCGTCGGCCTTGTGGCCGAGCATCGCCACCGACACCACTTGGGTGCCCTCACCTTCGGCTTCTCGAACGGCCGAACTCACGGCTTCGGCATCGAACAACGGGGTGGGCTTCACGAACAGATGAACCACGGCCAGACCAATACTGGGCGACATCGAGCCATCTTCGGCGGGGCCGGGAACGGCGGAGGGGGTGGCTTCGCTCATGAGAAAACCCTATCGGAGTGCGATACTGAGACCCTTGTCCGCGTTGGTCCGTTCCCGTGTCACGCGCCACCGAGCGCGTCGCTTGATCGCATCGTTCGTTGCCATTGTTGTCGTTGTCGGCTGCGGATCGTCATCGCATCGATACGTCGCCAACAAGAACGAGAAGATCTACGTGAAAGTTCCGCGAGAGTGGCAGGACTACACCTTCGACGAGACCGACCCCGATCGGCTGGAGCAGATCACCAGTCAAGCCACGGTGGTGTGGCGCACAGCCGCCGCTCCGTACGACGACTCGGGCACGCCCGGCCAGGATCGACCACTCATGTACATGGCCGTCTACGAGTTATCGGGCGAACTGAATCAGCAAATGTCGGCTTCGCTGGCGCGAGTCGCTGGTTCACCCATCGGCTTCGACCCGGTTCTCCCCCAAGACGAAACCCAGAGTGATCGGGTCGAGGTACTCGCGTACGCCCCGCTCGACTTCGAGGACATGAGTGGAACACGTGCGGTCTTTCGCAGTCGCGACGACGCGATGTCCGACTGGACCAACGTGTACAGCTTGAGCACTGCCTACGACTCCAGCGCGTTCCGCCTCTACGTGTTGCAGATCGGGTGCAACGTCGAATGCTTCGAATCCAATGAAACGGCCATCTCCACGGTGGCGAACTCCTGGTTGGTGAAACCGTGACCGACATGATTCCTGCTCCTCCCCCCGGCCCGTCGGACGTCAAGACGGCCATCGTGATCGACCGCGAGCCACGCACGCGGCGAAAAGGGTTCTTCTTCGATCGCATCAAGGTGCTCTTTCTCATCGCGATTTTCTTTCTGATCACCGTCAGTTACGAACAGAGTCAGATTCCCCTCATGAGTTGGGGTGACGCCCTCCGTGACCAAGCGGAAGCCAAGTGGTGGCTATGGGTGATCGCCGGAGTCGAGATTCTGCGTCAACTTCATTACTTCGTCTGCGAACACGCCGGTGGTTACAACACCTTCTGGCGAGTGCGAATCTGGGAAGGCTGGGACCGGCTCATGTCGCGCATGAAGCCGTACACCCGTTTTCGTTTGGCCCGACTCGTGAAGCGCCTGCTCGTCATTTCTGTTCTCGGAGTCGTGCTGTCCTGGAAGTGGGGATTGCCGTTCTTCCAAGCACTGGCCGAAGCACCGAGCCGCTGGTTCAACATTCTTTTCGTCGACCGGCCAACCGGCACCCCGCTGGCCATCAGCATCTTGCTCTCGGTCTCGTTCAGCGCCTTCTACCTCATCTTCTTCTACGGAATCTTCTTCCTTGGTGGCGTCGAGACGTTCAAGCCCGGCGAGATCAAGACGCGATTCAGCGACATCTGGGGTCAGGATCATGTCGTCAATCGCGTTCAAGAGAACCTCGACTTTCTGGAAAAGCCGCACGAGATCGAGTCCAAGGGCGGATACGTCCCGAGCGGAATTCTTTTGTGGGGTCCCCCCGGAACGGGCAAGACCTTGATGGCCGAAGCCACCGCCGGTGAGACCGAACGCCCCTACGTGTTCGTCGACCCACAAGCGTTCGTCCAGACCTTCCTCGGCGTCGCTCCCATGAAGATGAAGTGGCTGTATCGCAAGCTGCGAAAGCTGGCCCTGCGTTACGGCGGCGTGGTGGTGTTCTTCGACGAGGCCGACGTGCTCGGTAGTCGAGGAATCACGAGCGGTCAGTTCGATGGATCCGAACAATCGGCCCGTGAGCAACTGGACCATCTGCATTGGTTGTCACCAGCCAGCCAACAACTGGTGCTCGATCAGTTGCGAGCCACCCATGACGCGCGAGACACCACGTCGTCTCCCTCGCCTCGTCGTCGTTTGCGCGAGCGCATCATGGTCGCCGGAATGGGCGGGGGCATGGGAACCCTGCAGGCGCTGCTCACCGAGATGAACGGCCTGAACAAACCGCGCGGATTCTGGTCTCGCCGTATCCGACAGTTCCTCAACATCCCCGCGAAGAAGCCTCCGAAGTATCGCATTCTCCACATCTTCGCCACCAACTTGCCCAGTGCACTCGACGCGGCGCTCCTGCGACCCGGGCGTATCGATCGCATTTACAAAGTCGGTTATCCGATGAAAGAGGGTCGCAAGAAGACCTATGAGGGTTACTTCGCCAAGGTGAACCACACGCTCACCGACGACGACATCGAGAAGTTGGCGGTCATGACGCCGTACAGCACCGGAGCATCCATCAAGGATCTGGTGAACGAGGCTCTCCTCGTCGCGTTGCGTGAGGGACGCGAGATCGTCACTTGGAACGACGTCGTTCGCGCGCGTTACTTGCGCAAGGTGGGCGAACACGAACACGTGGACTTCATCGAACGTGAGCGTCACGCCATTGCGATTCACGAGGCTTGCCATGCGGTGGCGGCATTCCTGCGCCGCAAGGATCTGGTGATCGACTTCGTCAGCATCGAGCCCGGAGGCAGCTATCTCGGCATGGTGTCCAGCACGTACGACGACGAAACCTTCCTGCGTTGGCGCAGCACGTACGAGATCGACATCATGGTGTCACTCGCGTCGCTCGCCGGTGAACGGTTGTTCTTCGCCGGGGACTCGTCGTCGGGTGTCAGTGGTGATTTGCGCAACGCCACCACCGTCTCGGCCTGGATGGAGGGAATGTGGGGCATGGGAAGCACCCTGTCGTCCGCACCCGCTCTGAACAACAGCCTCGCCGGTGGAGTTCCCGTGGCCACCGGGGTGAACATCGACCGCGAGAACGCCAGCCTCCGAGCACCGGTACCGACTCCGCGACTCGGGACGACATCATCGAGTTGCGGACTGTGCGGGTCGGAGAACATCGATGAATTGGCCACTCGGCTCGCGCCACTCGCTCCGGAGACCGTCGTCGCGTTCGATCCGTTCTTGTTGGCCACGATTCCGACTTTGGTGCGTGAGCAACAACCGCTTTTCGCCAGCACGGGTGCGGTGCATGCCGCCGCCGCGTTCGATGTCGACGGGAACATTTCGTTCGTACGGGAGGACGTGGGTCGTCACAACGCCGTCGACAAGGTGGTGGGTGCCATGTTGTTGGGAAGAGGATCCCCGCCCACTCTCTTGGGCTGTTCGTGTCGGGTCGCGCCAGCTTCGAGATGGTGCAGAAGGCGTGGGCGGCGGGTTTTGGCACGGTGGTGTCGGTCAGCGCACCGACGTCGTTGGCGGTGCAGACGGCCACTCGAGCGGGCATCACGTTGTACGGCTTCGCACGCGATCGCCACATGGTTCGCTACTCGCCAGCTTGATCTATCGCCGGCCCGATCAATCAATAGCGGGAAGCACCGGCAAGTCGCCTTCGACATCATCCACGTTGCGATGTGCTTCCAATGCCACCGCGTGATAGCGCTCGGCGGTCTCGGCGAAATCGGCTTGGTGATACACACGACCATCGACCTTG
>RHCK01000192.1 GCA_010030605.1 Acidimicrobiia bacterium | reverse complement strand
CAACCCCGACGCTTCTTCGAAGGAAGAGATGGAGGCCGTCGAGACCCTGGCCGGACAGGCCGACATGCCTGACAACGTCGACGTCAGCCCAGCCATCGCCCAAGAAATGGTGGACAAGGGTCTGTTCGAGCCGTACGTACTCACCACCGATGCCGAGATTCCCTCCGGTCTGAAGGACGCCGACAACAATTGGACGGCCGCCTACTACGGAATCATGGCCATTACCACGAACACCAAGATCGTGGCCACCGCTCCGACGACGTTCGCCGACCTCCTGAAGCCGGAGTACAAGGGTCTCGTCGCGCTCAACGGCGACCCGCGTGAGGCCGGAGCCGCCTTCGCCGCCGTCATGGCTGCGTCGCTCGCCAATGGCGGTAGCGCCGACGACATCATGCCCGGCATCGAGTTCTTCGCCGAGTTGAAGGCGTCGGGCAACCTCGGTGGCACCGACGTCACCAAGGAGACCGTGCTTTCCGGTGAGACCCCGATCGCCATCGACTGGAGCTATAACGTTCCCGGTCTCGCCGCGGAACTCGAGGCGGCCGGAATCACCTACGAGACCAACTTCCCGAGCGATGGAATCTACGGAGGCTTCTACGGCCAGGGCGTCATCAAGGACTCGCCGCACCAGGCGTGCTCGAAGCTCTGGATGGAGCACATCTTCAGTGACGAGGGAGCCCTCGGCTACCTCGAAGGTGGAGCCGTTCCCGCCCGCATCGAGGCCCTGACGGCCGCGGGTCTGGTGACCGACGAAGTCAAGAAGAATCTGCCCCCGGACGAGCTCTTGTCGCAGATCAACTTCCTGACGCCCGCTCAGATCGCTGCCGCCAAGGAAGTTCTGGCTGCGAACTGGGGACCGATGGTCGCCGACGCCTGACGTGGCATTGATCTTCACCAATCCCCCGGGTGAAGGAGGGGCCGTCGCGCGAGCGACGGCCCCTTTCACGTCCCAACGTTCCCGCAGCTGGCTCGGCCTCGTGCCGTTTCTGGCTTTTCTCGTTCTTTTTCTCATCGTTCCGGCGATCTCGGTCTTCTCCCAAGCACTTCGCGGTGCGAACGGAGAGTTCGGATTCGCCTCCATGGGCGAGGCATTCAGCGGCCAGAACCTCGATGCGTTCTGGTTCTCCATCACTTTCTCGGCCGGAGCCGCGGCGGTGGGCACCATCCTCGGGACCTTGCTCGCGTACGTCGCGGCCTCGATCACCCGCCCACGTTGGCTACGAAACGCCGTCACGGCTTTCAGTGGTGTGGCCGCCAACATGGGTGGTCTCCCACTGGCCTTCGCGTTTCTGAGCCTTCTGGGTCGCCAGGGTTTGGGCACCAAGTTGTTGAATGGCGTCGGCATCGATCTGTACGCCGGCGACTTCGGTCTCGGAGAGGTGACGGGGCTCATCACCGTCTACTCGTACTTCAACATCCCGTTGATGGTGCTGGTCATTCTTCCCGCCATCGATGGTCTGAAACCCGCATGGCGCGAGGCATGTTCGAGCCTCGGCGGAAACTCATCGACCTACTGGAGACGGGTGGGACTACCCGTTCTGGCGCCTTCGATTCTCGGTGGGTTCATTCTTCTCTTCGCGAATTCGTTCAGTGCTTACGCGACAGCCGCACAATTAACCGACAACTCCAAGATCGTGCCGCTACGAATCGGGTTCTTTCTCGGTGGCGACGTGTCGGTCGGTGAGGACGCGGTCGGCTACGCGCTGGCAGCGTGGATGATCGTCATCATGGCCGTCGCGATGATCCTCTATTGGGCACTGCGTCGGCGCGCGGAACGGTGGCAATCGTGAGAGGTCGTGTCTTCGGTCGAGTCGTGGCACCGCTGATTCTCCTTGTGGCGGCGGCCTTCTTCATCCTCCCCTTGTTCGCCATGATGCGCTTCGCACTGCAGAACGTTCAGGTGATCGACCTTCGATGGTCGAACCTGTTCGACAAGTGGTCGCTGGCCCCCCTGTGGTCGGCATTCTCGGATGATCAATTCGGACGAGCATTGACCCTGAGCCTCAAACTCGCCTTCGGCACCGGGCTCATCAGCCTGCTCTTGCTCGTGCCCACCATCGTGTGGGTGCATCTACGGTTGCCGAGAGCTCGATCGACCGTGGAGTTCCTCACGATCCTGCCATACGTCATTCCAGCCATCGGAATGGTGGCCGGAATCATGGTCATCAAACCACACGCGCGTTGGTTTCTCAACAGTGATCTGTCGTTGATTCCTTTCTACGTGGTGCTCGCACTTCCGTTCACCTTCCGCTCGATCGATTCGGGGTTGAAGGCCCTCGATCTACGAACGCTGGTCGAGGCATCCAGAAGCCTCGGCTACGGATGGATACGCACCATCGTTCACGTCATCGTTCCGAACCTTCGCACCGCGATTCTCTCGTGCCTGTTCCTCACCGTGGCCGTGGTGCTCGGGGAGTACACGATCGCCGATGTCCTCTTGAAGCGCACGTTTCCCGCGTTCATGGGCGAATATCGCGGCTCGGATCCCAAGGGCGGGTACGGGCTCGCGATTCTCTCTTTGGTCGTCACGACCCTCATCTTCATGATCATCGGACTGGTCTCGCGGCCCAAGAGTGCGCGTCGACGACGTGCGAGAGGAACAATATGACATCACTCGAGTTCTCCTCAGTCAAAAAATGTTTCGGACCCACGGTGGCACTGGCCGACTTCGATCTGACGATCGCGCCCGGCGAGTTCATCAGCCTCCTCGGGCCCTCGGGTTGCGGGAAGACGACCGCGTTACGTATCGCCGCCGGTTTCGAACGCGCCGACGCCGGCACCGTGAGTCTCGGCGGACACGACCTCTCTCCGATCCCAGCACACAAGCGCAACATGGGAATGGTCTTTCAGAGTTACAGCCTGTTCCCGAACCTCGACGTACGAAAGAACGTCGCTTTCGGTCTCAAGACGCGTCGACTCGAGTCGTCCGTCATCGTCCGACGTGTCGACGAAATGCTGGAGATCGTGCAGCTATCGGGATTGGGCGATCGCTTCCCCCACCAACTGTCGGGTGGGCAGCAACAACGCGTGGCATTGGCGCGCGCGCTCGCGGTTCGACCGGAGGTGTTGCTACTCGACGAGCCGATGTCGGCATTGGATGCTCGGGTTCGGTCGACGTTGCGCGACGAGATCAAGCGAATCCAACGCGACACCGGTGTCACGACACTTTTCGTCACCCACGATCAGGACGAGGCCTTGGCGATGAGTGATCGAGTCGGAGTGATGTCGGAGGGTCGCCTCGAACAAGTGGGTAGTCCTCACGAGGTCTACCAATCGCCGGCTTCGCCCTTCGTCGCCCGATTCGTTGGCTCGATCAACGAGATTCCGAGCGAGCAGGGCACGATCCTCGTTCGACCAGAAGCGTTGACCATTCACGAAAACGTGCATCACGGAAAATGGATCGGCACCGTGGTCGCCTCGACATTCCAAGGACCCAGCACCTTGGTCGACGTGCGTCTCGACACTCTGGATCTTCTCGTGCGAGTGCACACTCCCACGGGCACCTACGACGGCGTGGCCGGTTCTCGAGTGTCGATCTCGATGGCGGGCGACCACCTGCTCGCGGTCTAGGCGACAGTGCGAGTCAGGAGCCGACGACGATCTTGCCGTCCCGAGCATCGACGGTGATGAAACCGTCCTCGGCCACCTTGCCCTCGAGGATGAGCACCGACGCTCGGTCACCAATCTCGCGTTGGATAACCCTCTTCAGCGGTCGGGCACCGAACGAGGGGTCGAAACCCTCGGCCGCCAACAGAGCCATTGCCGCCGCGGTCACCTCGAGGGTGATGCGCCGCGCCGCCAGTCTCTCCTTCAA
>RHCK01000191.1 GCA_010030605.1 Acidimicrobiia bacterium | reverse complement strand
GATCGTCACGGTCGCCATCACCGAGGTGTCCTATCGGTACATCGAACTTCCCATTCGTGAACGACGACTGCGCGAATCGTTGGGCGCCCTCCTTCGTGGCGGGCCGGGTGCTCTTCGACGTCGCGGTTCCTTCGGTGCCATCGTCTCGGCCGCGGTGCTGCTACCCGTGTTCGCCGGAGTCAGTCTCGTCACGGCGGAACTGAAGCAGAACGACGTGCAGGCCAGTCTCGACGAGGGCGAACAAGCGGTCACCGACGTGTTGGAAGACCTCACGTCCACCACGACGCCGACCGAGGACACCCAACCATCGAACTCGATGTCGCCGGTGACCACGTCCGCGCCACCTCATTACGACGTGTTCGCCATCGGTGATTCGGTGATGAAGGGCGCTGCTCCGTCCTTGGCGGACCTCGGCATCGTCGTTGACGCGCAACAGGATCGCCAGGCGCGAATGGGCGCCGAGATTTTCATGCAGTTGAAGAACCTCGGGGTGACCATCGACGTGGCCGTGGTGCATCTCGGAGCAACACCGGATTGCCCAGCACCCGACCCGCGAAGGCTTTCTTGTGCGCCACGGCGGCGATGGCCATCAAAGTTCCGATCCCCACCAAGAAGAGACCGCCGCGGAACAACCAAGGGTCGGCGTGCAAACCTTTCTCGCCGAGCATGTGAACGATGTGGACCTTCCACGTCAGGAGTGCGACGATGCCCACACCGATGATCGCCACCGGATCGAGCGTCGGACCCTTGTGTTTCATCGGTCCGCGCAGCAACGCGTACGGACGCCACACCAACGCCAGTGCCGCGCCGAGCAGAAGACCCATGGCTCGAGTGGGTGTCGACAAATACAGTGCATCCACCTTGCTGATGCACCGGGATCCGATTTCCCAATAGGCGCCGGGGGTGGATGCACAGTCCTGACCGATGCGAGAGGTCGGCATGAGAGCCGCCATCGCCACGCCGATGGCCACGGCGGTGCCAGCGAACCACATCGCCACACGCGGAAGTCGATCGCGTCCCCGACGCAGCACGAACAACATCACGAGCGGCCACAACAAATAGAACTGCTCCTCGACGGCCAACGACCACAGATGACGCAATGGTGCGAAGTCGTTCACCGCGGTGTAACCCGCACCGGTCCACACTTGGAACCAGTTGGATCCGTACACCACGCCGGCGACGACGTCGCCACGCAACTTGCCCAACGCGTCGCGTTCGAAGAACGCCGTCCAGAAGATCAGCAGCACGAGCATCGTGAACAAAGCCGGCAACAAACGTCGCGCCCGTCGTGCCCAGAACTGACGCAATTCGATCGCGCCGGTGCGTTCCGACTCGGCCACCAACAACAGGGTGATCAGGTATCCGCTGATGACGAAGAACACCTCGACACCGAGGTAACCGCCCGGAAGCCACGACGAGTTGGCGTGATAGACGATGACCGCCATGACGGCGAGAGCCCGAAGACCATCGAGGCCCGGGAGATAGGGCACGCGACTGATCTGAGCCGATCGTGAGGTCTCGGATGTCGGAGCCATCAGACCCCAAGTCTGCCGTGAATCAGAGTTGCATCGCCTTCACTTCGCAGAACTCCTCCAGACCGAATTTGCCTGCTTCGCGTCCGAGACCACTCTGCTTGTAGCCGCCGAAGGGTGCCGCCGGATTGAACGATCCGCCGTTGACTTCCACTTGACCCGCTTTCAAACGACGCGCGACCTCCTTGGCACGCTCGGGCGTCGAGCTCCACACACCGGCGGCCAAACCGTAAACGGTGTCGTTGGCGATGGCGATGGCCTCTTCCTCGGAGTCGTAAGGCATGATCGACAACACGGGTCCGAAAATCTCCTCGCGAGCGATGGTCATGTTCGGAGTGACGTTCGAGAAGATGGTCGGCCGAACGAAGAATCCCTTCGACAAACCTTCCGGGCTGTCGGTGCCCCCGGTCACCAAGGTGGCACCTTCGTCGATTCCGGTCTGAATGAATCCGCGAACACGCTCGCGTTGCACCGCCGACACCAAAGGTCCGAGACGAGTGGCGGAATCGAACGGATCACCCACGGTGAACTTGGCGGCCGTGGCGGCGGCGATCTGCTCGGCCTGGGCCAGTCGGGCGCGCGGCACCAACATGCGAGTCAAGGCCGTGCACGTTTGCCCGGAGTTGGAGAAGCACTTGCCGACACCGGCCGACACCGCTTTGGTGAACCCCTCGTCGTCGAGATCGTCGAGGATGACGTTGGGGCTCTTGCCACCGAGCTCGAGCGACACCTTCTTCACGTTCTGCGCCGCCACTTCGGCCACGCGCTTGCCGGCGCGGGTCGAACCGGTGAAGCTCACCATGTCGACATCGGGATGAGCCGCGATCGCTTCACCCACCACCGGGCCAACACCGGTGACCAAGTTGAAGACTCCGGCGGGAAGACCCGCTTCGTGAACGATCTCGGCGAGGATGAACGCGTTGATCGGGGCGACTTCGGATGGCTTCACCACCACGGTGTTGCCGGCCGCCAGCGCTGGTGCGACTTTCAACGCGATCTGATGCAGCGGATAGTTCCACGGAGAGATGCATCCGACGACGCCGAAAGGTTCGCGTACCACCAATGAGTTACCGATCTGCTCCTCGAATTCGTAGGTGGACAGAAGACCGGCGGTGATGGCGAAATTGCCCTTTGGCAATCCGACCTGGATCATCGTCGACAGAGCCACGGGCATTCCCACCTCACGCGCCACCGCCTCGGCGATCTCTTGAGTGCGGGCTTCGAGACCGGCGTGGATCTTCATCAGGTATTCGGCGCGCTTCTCCTTGGGAAGGTTGCTCCAACCATCGAAAGCCGCGCGAGCCGCCGCAACGGCCTTGTCGACGTCGCCGACCGTTCCGTCGGGGATGGTGGCGATGACTTCTTCGGTGGCCGAGTTGGTGACCTCGAGAACTCCCTTGCCTTCGGAAGGAACCCAAGCGCCGTTGATGTAGATCTTGTCGTACGTGTGCATGGGCCCACGCTAGGCGGACACCGTGCGCCCGTTCTCAGCGAGCGGACGACAATCCGAGATTCGCGTGAATCTCGCGGGTCGCGGTGCTGCGATTCATGGTGTAGAAGTGCAGACCCGGAGCGCCTGCGTCCAACAAGTCACGACACAATTCGGTGGCGGCTTCCACGCCCACGCGTCGCACGTCGTCGGGGTCCTCGACCTTGTCCAATCGATCGACCAGCCATTGGGGCATCGCGGCTCCGGACATTTCGGCCATTCGAACGATCTGCTTCTTGTTGGTGACCGGCATGATGCCCGGCAACACGGGCTTGTGAACACCAAGGTCGGCCAGTTCGTTCATCATTCGCACGTACACCTCGACTTCGAAGAAGAACTGGGTGATGGCGAAATCGGCGCGAGCGAGCTTCGCGGCCAAATGTCGACGATCACTGACGCGATCCGTGGAACGCGGATGCACTTCGGGATGCGCCGCCACACCAACGGAGAAACGCCCGTCGGCGAGCACGTCGTCCAACAGTTCGGATGCATAGGTGTAGTCGCTGGGGGCCGGATCACCATCGACGGGTACGTCACCGCCGAGGGCCAGGATGTTCTGCACACCGTCGTCGGCGTAGGCATTCAGAATGTCGCGAATCTCCGAACGAACATGACCCTGACATGTGAGGTGCGCCATGGGCGTCAGCGAGGTCTCCTTGCGCATCCATGACACCACGGCGTGCGTGCGTTGACGCGTGCTTCCACCGGCTCCGTAGGTGACGCTCACGAAACTCGGGGCGAGAGATTCCAGTTCACCGATGGCTCGACCGAGAGAAAGTTGTGCGCTGTCGGTTTTGGGAG
>RHCK01000020.1 GCA_010030605.1 Acidimicrobiia bacterium | reverse complement strand
CCGAACCTCGATCCTCGACGATGTCCTCGACGCGACGACCCGCCAGCGATGCCGGAACGCGCTTCTCGATCATCACGTGACTCGACGTCGGGTCGGTCCAGGTGGGGGTCGACTCATGAGGCAGAACCACGGTGAGAATCTGTCGACTCGCCCAGGCCACGGTGGCCACCGTGGAGATTCCGAGGCGTTGATATACCGCGGCGCGCCGCGGGTCGTAGATGCGCGCCACGACACGCTGAACCCCGAACATCTCGCGGGCCACACGGGCCACGAGAATGTTGGAGTTGTCACCGCTCGTGACCGCCATGACCGAACTCTCCGCGGTGATACCGGCTCGACGTAGGACGACTCGGTCGAAGCCGATGCCCGTCACCGTTCGACCACGGAAATCGTCGCCCAGACGTCGGAACGCATCCTCGCGACGATCCACGACGACCACGTCGTGGCCCTTTTCTTGCAACTCGAGGGCGATGGTCGATCCGACCCGCCCGCATCCGACGACGATCATGTGCATGACGTCATTCCTCTCCCACATCTTCACTGTTCATGTGCACCGGCACCGACACGACGGCGGTGTGCGGACGATGAAGCAAACGTGCCTTCAGGGCGAACGCACTTCCGTTGTGCAACCACTGTGTACGCCATGACGTGACGAACTCGGGAATCACGACGGTGATGATGTCATCGCTGTGCATCGCGTCGAGTTCGTCCAGGAACTTCATGATCGGACCCGTCAACTCGCGATAGGGCGAAAAGATGACGGTGAGTTCCAAGGGAACGTCGAACTTCGACCACTGATCCTCGATGCGACGGCGATCCTCGTCGTCGGTGGCGACCGAGACCGCGATGAGTCGATCGGGCTGCAGCGAGCGAGCGTATTGAAGCCCCTTCAGGACACCCTTGTTGATGCCACCCACGAGAACGACCATGGTGTGCGTTTCACGACGGGGCCAGTATCCGGGCTCGGCGTGAACGACCTTGCGTCCCCGCGCGTAGTGGCGCCCGATGGACCGGAACCCGACGACCATGAACGGAATCAGAATGGCCGGAATCCATGCACCCTCGGTGAACTTCGAGATGACGACGATCGCGGCGATGGCGCCGGTGGTCGCCGAGCCAAGTGCATTGACCGACAGCGCCAACCGCCAGCGGCCCTCGCGATGTCGAAGATGATGACGAACCATGCCGGCCTGACTCAACGTGAAACCGGTGAACACACCGAACGCGTAGAGAGGGATCAGCTTCGAGATGTCGCCATCGAACGCCACGATCAACAGGCTCGAGACCGCCGCGAGGAACAGAACACCGTTCGAGAAGACCAATCGCGCGCCGCGGTTGAAGAATTGGCGGGGAAGAAAATCATCCTTCGCGATGATCGACGCCAAACGGGGGAAGTCGGCGTAGGCCGTGTTCGCGGCGAGGATGAGGATCATGAAGGTGGCGATCATGGTCATCCAGAAGAGGACACCCTTGCCGTTGTAGAGGTACTCCGCCATCAAGCCGAGTCCGTTGCCATCCGACTCACCACGGAACGGCTTCAGGTGCGCGGCCAGAACCGATACACCGAAGAAACACGAACCGAGAATGCCGCCCATCCACATCAACGTGATCGCCGCGTTCTTGCTTTCCGGCTTCCGAAACGCGGGAACTCCATTCGACACTGCCTCGACTCCGGAGAGTGCGACGGCACCGGACGAAAATGCTCGCAACAGCATCATCAGGCCGAGCGATTTCGCGCCTTCGCGAATCTCTCTGGCCTCCGGACTGAGCAGATCCACGGGGATCGGACCCACATGTTGCACGTAGATGCGGTAAAGCCCGGTTCCGATGAGGAGAAGAAGCATCACGATGTAGAAGTACGTGGGTCCGGCGAACGCGGCCCCCGACTCCTTCACACCACGAAGATTCATGACGGTCATGACGAAGACACACAGAAGGCACACCGGAACGGTCCACTTGTGATCGAAACCGGTTGCCGTTCGGATGGCCAGTACACCGCCGGCGACACTCACTGCCACGGTGAGGATGTAGTCCACCAGAAGCGACGACCCCGCCACCAGAGAGGGAATGGTCCCGAGGTTCTCGCGACTCACGATGTAGGCCCCACCACCGGACGGATACGCCATGATCGTCTGTCGATACGACGTGACCACGATCGCCATCAGCGCGCACACGATGAGCGCGATCGGAATCAGCGGACGGAAGGCTGCGGCTCCGATGCCCGCCTGAATCAGGAGTACGGCGAGGATTTCATCGGTGGCGTACGCGGTCGATGAAATCGCATCCGACGCGAAAACCGGAAGCGCGATCACTCGGCTCAGGCGCTGGTGTTGTTCATCGGCGCTCGACAGCGGACGACCGATCAGGAATTTCTTGACTGAAGCCATAGGACGCCGCATTCACGGCTTCATAACATTGCCCGCGTTCAGCGTGGTGCGGGCGGAAGTTAGCGGTTTCTTAGCAGTCGGTGGGCGGTTGGAATCGATAGCCCATGCCCGGCTCGGTGTGGAAGTAGCGGGGCTCCCCCGGAACCGTTTCCAACTTCCGCCGAATGTGCGCCATGTGGACTCGGAGATAGTTCGTCTCGGTGCCGTACTCCGGTCCCCACACCGTTTGGAGCAACTCCTTGCTCGTCACGAGGCGGCCAGCATTGCGCACGAGAACCTCGACCAAACTCCATTCGGTGGCCGTGAGCTTCACCTCGCCTCCTCCGAGCACCACGCGTTTTGCCATGAGGTCGACGGTGAAGTCGGCGGTCTCGACGACCGGCACTTCGGTGGCACTGCCGCCTCGTCGCAACATCGATCTGACGCGAGCGAGTAGTTCACCCATCCCGAACGGCTTCGACACGTAATCGTCGGCGGTCAGACCTCCGCCGGGAGTATCACGAAGTTCAAGACGTCCACCGATCGATTCGGCGAGCCGGTCGGCGATGGCCAACCCCAATCCGAGTCCACCACTTTGCACCTTGTCGTCGACCCGATGGAATGGCTCGCGAACTCGTTGTTTCAAAGCTTGGGGAATTCCGGGTCCGTGATCGACCACATGCACCTGAACGTAGTTTCCGCTTTGGTGGACTCGAACGGCGACGTCCGACTCGTCGGACCACTTCAACGCGTTGTCGACGAGATTCGCCAAAATGCGATCGACCAAAGACGGATCGGACAACACTTCCTCGACCTCGCCGTGCATGTCGACACGAAGGCGACCTCGCTGGGTCCGATTCGCGGTCACGATCGCGGGGATCACCTCTTCGAGGGCGACTGGTCGCAGCGCGGGTTGCATGACGCCCGCTTCGAGTCGACTGAGGTCGAGCAAGTTGGTGACGATCGATGTGAGGCGGTCCGATTCGCTCTCGATCGATTCGAGGAAGTCCTGGGTCATCTCGGTCGACCACTCGACGTCGTCCTGACGCAAGCTGGACACCGACGCCTTGATGCTCGCGAGGGGCGAGCGCAGATCGTGCGACACGGCGCGCAGAATGGCGGTCTTCAGTTCGTCGGCGCGCGACAACGTTTCGGCCTCGATCGCCACTTCGTGCAGACGACGTTGTTCGAGCGCCCGACCGAGTTGGGAAACGAAGACATGAAGAATTCGGTGTTCCTCCGCACCCAATGTCTTTCCGAACACCGCGAGCTTGCTCTCGTCGTCGACTTCGACCACGAACGACGCATCCGTCACGGTCGTCGAGGTGACGTCGCCGGAGGATGCGACGATGGACTGCTCGCCGACTTCGCCACGAACGATCGCGGCGCCGGCGACGCCGAACGAGGTGCGCAGGAGATCGAGAATTCGGTCGACGGGATCGAAGTTGCCGGACTCGACCAAGGCGAACAGAGTCGACGCCTCTCGCCACGCCTGTTGTGCCTCGCTCGTTCGCCGAGCGGCAACCGAGACGAAGCTGGCCACGATCGAGGCCACGGTGACGAAAACCGCCAACTCGAGAATGTTTTCTCCGTTGTTGATGCGAAGCGTGTGATACGGCGGAATCAAATACCAATTCACGACGAGAGGTGACACCAACGCCAAGGTGATACCGGGGATGAAACCTCCGACAGCTGCCGATAGGACGACGATCAACAAATACAAGACGAGCGACGTGGCGACCGACAGCGCCGAACGATTGTTGGCCAGAATGACCGTGAGGGCAACGAGAGCCGACAGTCCGAAACTCAGCCCGAAAGTCATTCGCCCGCGCGACACCTCGTGTCCGAGCTTCTGCCATCGCGAGCGGCGAACAGGGGTCGTGGTCCCCACCACATGCACGTCGAAACTCGTCGACGCCCTCACCAATCGACCAGCGAGGCCGCGTCGACGACCGTCATCGGCCACGACCACACGCGTCGCTCGCTCGCTCTCGGCGAACGACGTCAGTGCCGTGACGGCATCGCTGCCCTCGATCTCGACGAAAATTCCTCCGCGTGCCTCCACCAGCGATCGGAGACTCGCGGATCGATCGGAATCCGTTGTTCCCGGTCGACGAACATCGACGGCGACGAGCGTCGACCGTGAGCCCATCGTCGACAGCATCGCTCGTTGCAAGAGTTGCTCGTCGCTCTCGTCTCCCGACAGCACCACGACGACCCTCTCATGAAGGACGTGTTCGGTGAGGGTGCCTCGAGCGAGAAAGTCGGTGAACCACTCGAACAAGAGAAGTCGTAGACGAGCGAACGCATCGGAATCGAAAAGCTCCGTCACTTCCGGCGGAACGTCGGATTCTCGAAACACGTTCCCGTGTGCGATACGCCGACGTATGGCTTCCGGAGTCGAGTCAACAATTTCGATTTGTCTCGCCGTCCGCAGAAAGGAATCCGGCACTTCGCCCTCGGGGGCGGCACCAGTGATCTCCTCGATCACGCCTCGAAGCGATGCGACATGTTGAATGGTCGTGGTCGCGACCACGTCGATACCCGCATCTCGAATTTCGTCAACCAGCTGCCAACGCGCACGGCCATCGGAATCGATCACTCCGAGATCGTCGACGAGAACGACTCCGGGACGAGCATTGATGATGTCGGTCGAATTCACCGCGCACGAAGCGGCTCCGGCGCTCGTCAGACGACGCAACAACTCCTCGGTGTGAGGACGATTCTTGGTGTCCACGCGACCAACGACGACCTTGGTTCCACGAGACGACCGTCGCAACGCTTCGTCCAACATCGCATAGGTGGCACCGACGCCGGCCGCTGCTCCGATGTAGAGACGGAGTCCACCTCGTTCCACGTCGACATTCTGCCCGTTCCGGTTGGCCACCCCACCCCCGGTGGGACCTCGATTCAGATGGTCAATTCGTACGCGTCGACGAAGGCGAAAACTACCTCGCGCCGTACCTCAACTGCCCCCACCCCACGTTGCGGAGTCAGGATCAATCGGCTCTTGAGGCGGTCGTTGCGGAATTCCACCAGAGCGCCCGATTCAGGAACGAGTACGAGTCCGGAATCGTCTCCCGACTGCCTCGCGATGCGCGGCAGACGAATATCGGCATCCGTCGTGAGCCGCACGTCGATCAAGGACATGCCCTCAGCCAGAGCGTCGACGGAGTCGTGCCACAACGAGTCGGCCTGACGAACACCGAAGGCATCGGACAGCAGCCGGGAATTGACCTGCTCGGCCGAAAGTCGGCGTTCGGCGACGAGAGATCGCCGCCACCGAAACGCCGTCGAAGCACTCACCCCGAGTCCGAGAGCACTCAACAGCACGACCATCCACACGTCCGAGGCCGCCGTGATGCGCAACGAGTGAGTTGGCTCGGTATGAAAGTAATTGAGCGACAGTGCGGCGACGATCGAATTTGCGACGCCGGATCGCCAATCGAGAATCGCAACGACGGTCGTCACGCAGGCCAACGCCAACGCCGTGTTGACCAAACTCATATTCGCGCGAACGGGCGAGGTCGCGAGACAAATGACGAAGAGGGACAGGGAAGCAACGAGCCACAGCCACCACCCCGCAATTGGACGTCGCTCTCCGTAGAACACCGCCGGTGATTCTGCTCACGGCTTTCGTTCGACTCGTTCTTCTTCACGAATTCTTAGCGTGCGTGGATGGAGCGGGCCGTGCCCCATTACCGTGTCGCGAATGGCCAGTCCGCTGAAGAAGATCGATCTGATCGACAAGCTGACTCTGCCCGCGTTCGTCGCGACCATGATCTGGGAACACCGAACCTTGAAACGACGAGGACTGCGCGACCTTCCGCCGGTCGATGCCGTTGCTCCCATCGACAATGGTGATCCGGTACCGGATCGTTTGGTGCCCCTCGGATACGAGAAGAAGGACACCGCCGGCAGCTTGGGTCTGCTGGTTGGATCGATCGTGGTGGGTTTCGCCCTCGATGGCCTCTATCGCCGCGTGCATGGTTTCATGTTTCGGCATCGCGTGAGCAACATCGGCTCGCACCGTGGCTCGATTCTCAGCGCCATGATCGTGTGGGACTTTCTCTACTACTGGAACCATCGATGGATGCACGAGGTGCGGTTGTTCTGGGCCGACCACGTGGCACACCACTCGGGGCGCCGCTACAACCTCTCGACCGCTCTTCGCCAAACCTGGTCCGGTGTGCTGACGACCTGGGTCTACTGGCCGATGTCGCTTCTGGGTTATCGATACAGCACGTTCCTGAAGGCGCGTCAACTGAACTTGTTGTATCAGTACTGGATTCACACCGAAGCGATCGATCGACTGCCCGAACCGATCGAGAAGATCTTCAACACACCGTCACACCATCGGGTGCACCACGGAGCGAACAAGCAGTACATCGACAAGAACTACGGCGGAATCCTCATCATTTGGGATCGCTTCTTCAAGACGTTCGAGCCCGAGATTCGTCAGGTGCAGTACGGACTGACCAAGAACATTCGCACCAACAACCCCGTGAAGATGGCCTACGGCGAGTTCGTGAACATCGCCAAGGACGTGGTGTCGGCCGACAATCTCAACGACCGATTGAAGTACGTGTTCGCTGGTCCGGGCTGGCAGCCCGACACGATCAGACCAGAGCCGGCGTTTTCGTGAACTGCATGGCCCCGTCGTCGATGGGTGCCTTCACGATGATCTGCTTGTCGCGCGCGATCAACTGCGGATTGATCCACGGTTCATGGTCACCCTGTTTGGGCATGAGGTGCATGACGCGCAGCATGTAGCCAGCCGAGAAATCGTCGATCCAGGGACGCTCGGGCATGTTCGCATCCTCGGGGCGAAGGCGCGGTGTGGCCTGTTGGGTGCCCGTGGCTTTCATGTGATTCAGCAAGCGGCACACGTACTTGCTCACCACGTCGGCGCGCAGGGTCCACGACGCGTTGATGTAGCCGAACGTCGACACCAAATTCGGAACATCGGAGTACGCCAGTCCCTTGTACGTCCAGGTCTTGGCGAAGTCGATCTCGCGACCGTCGACCTCGACACTCATCTCTCCGAGCGTGACGAGATTGAGGCCGGTGGCGGTGATGATGATGTCGGCTTCCAACACACGACCCGACACCAACTGAACGCCGTTCTCCACGAAACGATCGATGTGGTCGGTGACCACACTGGCCTTGCCGCTGTTGATCGCCGTGAAGAAGTCGCCGTTGGGAACCAGGCACATGCGCTGATCCCAAGGGTTGTACGACGGTGTGAAGTGCGTGTCGACGTCGAATTCCGGACCGAGAGCCTTGCGCACCCCGCCCAACACCAACTGCTTCACCTTCTCCGGCTGTGTGCGGGTGCGGTTGTAGAAGTACTTCGTGAAGAAGATGTTCTTCGCCCGCGTGATCGCATACGCCGTTTTCGAGGGAAGGAACTTGCGCAGCGTGTCGGCGATCGCGTCATGGTCGGGACGGGCCACCATGTAAGTCGGCGATCGCTGAAGCATCGTGACGTGCGCGGCGGAGGTGGCCATGGCCGGAACGATGGTCACGGCCGTGGCGCCCGATCCGATGACGACGACCTTCTTGCCGGCGTACTCCAGATTCTCGGGCCACTTCTGGGGATGGACGATGGTTCCTCGGAAGTTCTCACGGCCCGTGAATTCGGGAGTGAAGCCCTCCTTGTAGGAGTAATAACCCGAGCACATGAACAAGAAGTTGCAGGTGAAGGTGGTCGTGCGATCGTTGCGCTTGTCGGTTGCCGTGATCGTCCAGGTCGACGTGGCCGTGTCCCACGATGCGCTGGTGACCCAGTGATCGAAACGAATGTGTCGATCGATGCCGTACTCGGACACCGTCTCGCGGAGGTACTTCATGATGGACGGGCCGTCGGCGATGGACTTGGCTTCGGTCCACGGCTTGAAGCTGAACCCGAGTGTGTGCATGTCGCTGTCGCTACGAACTCCGGGGTAACGGAAGAGATCCCAGGTGCCACCGATGTCGGAGCGTCCTTCGAGAATGGTGAACGAACGATCGGGACACAGGGTTTGAAGGTGATACGCCGCTCCGATGCCGGAGATGCCGGCACCGACGATCAGGACATCGACATGGTTGTCCGAGTAGTTCGCTTCCATGACGACTGACCCTAGTGCCGGTCGTGCGGACAGGTCATCGTCAGGAGACGACGGTTCCTCCGTCGCACGTGATCACCGCACCGACGGTGAAACCACACGCTCGCGAACTCAGGAAGATCGCGAGACCCGAAATGTCCTCGGGGGTTCCCACTCGCTTGCGCGGATTCAAACGTCCCACGGCGTCCCAGTCGGTGTTTTCCACGTCACCACCGGTTCCGACTCCGGTGCTCAACATCCACGTGGGAAAAGGCCCGGGGGCGATGGCATTGGCGATGATGTTGCGCTTGGCCAACTTGCCCGCCAACTGCTGAGTCAACGTGTGCAACGCGGCCTTCGAAGGTCCGTAGCTCTGGGTGTCGAACGATGCCGAGCGCAATCCGTCGATCGAACCGATGTTGATGACGTACGACGGCTCGTCTTTGGTGGCACGAGCCTCGAGGAGTGGGAGCAGTCGCTGGGTGAGAAAGAAGACACCCTTCACGTTGGTGTCGAACACTTTGTCCCAGCCGATCTCGGGAAACTCGTCGAGGGGTGCGCCCCAAGACACCCCGGCGTTGTTCACGAGGATGTCGATGTGATCCTCACGAGCCTTCAACTCGGCCGTGAGGGCATCGATGCCCGCCAGATCGGACAGGTTGGCGGGAATCGAGATGCATTCGGCGCCGTATCGATCCGACAAGCGCTTCGCGGTGGCGTCGCATTGATCCTTCTTGCGCGAGCTGATGTACACCTTCGCGCCATTCTCCAGATAACCCGCCGCGATCATCTCTCCGATTCCTCGTGACCCGCCGGTCACCAGAGCGACCTTGCCTTTCACCGAGAACAATTCTTCGACCTTCATTGCCGTCCCCCTTCGAACACGTCGTGGTCACACTAATCGGCACTGTTGAACCGATGAAGATGACAGACTGCAGACATGGCACGCACGGGAATGCTCGACAAATCCGCCGCAATCATCGACGGCACGTCCGAGGATGGTTTGAAGCTGACGGTGACCACCTCGGCCACCGAAGTGGAGGAACTCGACGACGGCGTCGCGGTGATCGAGTCGTTCAGCAACGTCGTCAGTTTCGAAACCACCGACGGCCACGTGCTCTTCGACGTGTCACACGCGTTGTCGGCCCCGAGCGTCGTGGAGGAGTTCCGTCGCTACACCGATTCCCGCGTGAACACCGCGGTGTACACGCACGGTCACACCGACCACGTGGGTGGTGCCCACGCTTTCGATTCCGACGCCACGAAACTCGGATTTCCCCGCATTCGATACGTCGGCCACGAAGCCATCACGGCGCGCTTCGATCGCTACAAGTTGACCAACGGCTACAACGGTCACATCAACATGCGGCAGTTCCGTCTGCCGGCGCCGACGTTTCCGAAAAAATTCGTCTATCCCGACGTGACCTATCGCGAGTCCACGACGCTCGACGTCGGAGGTCGGGTCTTCGAGTTGCACCACGCGCGGGGCGAAACCGATGACCACACCTGGGCATGGGTGCCCGACGCGAAGGCGGTCGTGGTCGGCGACTTCTTCATCTGGCAGTTTCCGAATGCAGGCAATCCGCAAAAGGTGCAGCGTTACGCCTGGGACTGGGCGGTGGCACTCCGCGAGATGGCCGCACTCGGACCCGAGTTGATGTTGCCCGCGCACGGGCCGGCCATCGGTGGTCGCGACCGGGTGGCAATGGTTCTGAACGACACCGCGTCGGCTCTGGAGTTCCTGCACGACTCCACCCTCGCGCTGATGAACGCCGGGGCCCGGCTGGACGACATCATCCACACCGTGAAGTTGCCCGACGAACTGGCGACGAGACCGTTCTTGAAGGCCACATACGACGAACCCGAATTCGTGGTGCGCAACATCTGGCGCTTGTACGGCGGTTGGTACGACGGTAATCCCGCACACCTGAAGCCGGCGCGAGAGATGGAATTGGCGCGCGAGATGGCGGCGTTGGCCGGCGGGGCCGACGTGTTGGCTCGTCGGGGCGAAGCCTTGGCCGCCGACGGCGAACTCCGTCTGGCCTGTCATCTGGTGGAGATGGCGGCGTTGGCCGAACCGGAATCGAAGATCGTTCACGGCATCCGTGCCGCGGTGTACGAACAACGACGTCGCAGTGAGACGAGCATGATGGCCACCGGCATCTACCGAGCGGCCATGCACGACTCCCGACAGAAAATCGACGAGAACTGAATCGACACGTACCAGGGTACGGGTCAGGGTGAAGCAGTCGTGACTGGCGCAACTGTGATTGGCGACGTCGTGTCAATTGATTTCGGTGATGTGAGCGCCGCGGCGGGAGTCATCACCGACTAAGACGCCTCAGGGCGTCGATCACCCGCCACATTCTTTCAGCTCCGAACTTTCCCTCGTCCACAGGCGTATCCTGTCGGGCATGGGGACCGTGAGCCCGGACGACCGTCGGCGAATGAAACGTCAGGCTGACGCCTTGCAGTTGCTTGAGACGCAGGAGCCCGGTGATGACGCGCAGCGGACGCTGGCAATTGTTGAGGCGAACGCTGATCGCCGTCGGCACGGGCTCGAAGAGTTGAAGACCGAGAGTGAGTTCCATCGAAAGGCCGTGGCGCGTGGCTTGGTCCGCCGCTGATCTGAGAAACCTTCTCACCGACCACGGCATCACGACGGTGCTGATCGGTGCCCACGCCGCCAATCGTTACCGCCTCGAAGTTCGTCATACCGTCGACGTTGATTTCTTGGCATCGAGTCTCACGGGTGTCGCCGACGTACTCCGGTCGGTCGGATGCACGGTCCGTGAGGTATCCGAAGATGGTGTGACGTACCTGCTGTCAGCTCGTATCGAGTCCACCGTCATCGACCTTCTCCTCGTCGAGACCGAGTACCAACGAGGTGCCATGCGTCGAGCCGTCGACGGGGTGCTGACCATCGAAGATGTCATCATCCACAAACTCATCGCCGGTCGACCCCGAGACACCGACGACATCCGGTCGATCCTGTCCACGGGTCGGGAGTTCGACGAATCCTTCGTTCTCGAGAACGCCCAACAGTGGGGAGTTGTCGATAGGTGGAACGAAGCACGTACCAGTGGGCGAGGGGGGACTTGAACCCCCACG
>RHCK01000190.1 GCA_010030605.1 Acidimicrobiia bacterium | reverse complement strand
AGCAGCGCCACCGCTCCGCCGAACAGAACGGCGAACAAGTCGAGCGAGATGGCGGCGAGAAGAATGGGTGTTCGACGAATGAAACGCAGACCTTCGAGCGCGGTGTGCAACGACACCTTCTTCGATTCGTCGTTCGGGTCGCGTGGAACCGGTGGGTTCACGAATCGGATGGCGATGAGAAACATCATCCCCATGCCGACCATGACCGCCGACACCCCGTAGGCGACCGCTGGATCGACGGCGTAGAGAAAGCCTCCCGATGCCGGACCGATGATGGCGGCCGACGTCCACGTGGCGGAATACAAAGCGATCGTGCGCGGTAGCGCACCCTCGGGAGCCACCATCGGTGGAATCGAGCGAATCGACGGAGCCGCGAAGGCTCGAGCGACACCGAAAAGAACGGCGATCAGGAACAACGGCCACACGGCGGTGGGCTTTGACATGGCGTACAACATCAAGGCCACGGAACACGCCGCTTCACCGCCGATGGCGAGAGCGCCGATCACCTTGCGATTGAATCGATCGGCGACCGTTCCGGTGACCAACACCAACAAGGCCGCGGGGAGAAATTCGGCGAGTCCGAGCAGGCCGATGTCAAGCTCACGACCGGTGATGTCGTACACCTGCTTGCCGAGCACCGTTGCTTGCAACATGACCCCGGCCGAGGTGAGAACGCTCGATCCCAGGAGATTGCGGACCGGAGCGACGCGCAACAACGCACGGGTGCTCGTGGCGGCGTTCGCCGTTCGCTCGTCGGACATCAATCGTTCACAGTAGTCACACCTGCTAGTAATTCACTCATGGGTTCGATCGCCGACGAGACACGATGGATGGATGCCACCGCGCAGGCCGAAATGGTTGCGCGAGGCGACGTGAAACCGATCGAACTGGTCGAGGCCGCCATCGAGCGCATTGAGAAGTACGACCCGAAGTTGAACGCACTCACGTATCGCTGGTTCGATGCGGCGCGATCATTGGCCAACGATCCGCAACTGCCGAGCGGACCCTTTCACGGCGTGCCCTATTTGTTGAAGGACCTCTTCGCCGCCGAAGCCGGCAAGCCACTGAGCAACGGGAACAAAGCCCACAAAGCGGCGAACTACGTTTCCGACGCCGACACGACGTTGGTCGCTCGCTACAAGGCGGCTGGACTGATCAGCCTCGGACGCACCAACAGCCCGGAACTGGGCAGCGTCCCGGTCACCGAACCCGAAGCGTGGGGCCCGACTCGGAATCCGTGGGACACCTCGCGCACGTCGGGCGGTTCCAGCGGTGGATCAGCGGCCGCGGTGGCCGCCGGCATGGTGCCGATCGCCCACGCCAGCGACGGTGGCGGATCGATTCGTATTCCCGCCGCGTGTTGTGGTCTGGTCGGCTTGAAGGTGTCGCAGGGTCGCATCACCATGGGTCCGGCGCGCGACGAGAGCAACCTCGGTGTGGAGCATTGCGTGAGCCGCACGGTTCGAGATTCGGCGCGGTTGCTCGACGCCACCCACGGTCGTGGTGTCGGCGATGTCATCATCGCGCCGCTGCCCGCCCGACCCTTCGCCGACGAAGTTGGTGCCGATCCGGGACGACTGCGCATCGGCTTGCTCGATCACAGCCCGCGCGGTTTCGCCACCGATCCCGAGTGCGTCACTGGCGTGCACAACGCCGCGAAGTTGTTGGAGTCGCTCGGACATCACGTCGAGCCGGCCTGGCCGGAAGTGCTCGCCGACAACGAGATGGGTCGCACGTTCGGTCAAATGTGGAGTACGAACATGGGCATGTCGTTGCGTCGCTTCGCCGACGCGCTCGGTCGGGAGATGACGGTCGACGATGTCGAACTCATGAACTGGGCCCAGGCGCAATTCGCGAGCAACGTGAGCGGCGTGGACTACGCGGCCTCGTTGGCCGCCGCCGTGAAATTCCGTCGGGCGGTTCAGTCGTGGTGGACGCAGGGTTGGGATCTGTTGCTCACACCCACGCTCGCCGCTCCGCCGGTGCCGGTGGGATCCATGTTGAACGACGCCGAGCGACCCATGAAACCGCTCGTCACCGCGGGCGAGTGGGTCACGTTCACCGGACAGTTCAACATGAGCGGGCAACCGGCCATCAGTCTTCCGTTGCACCGGACATCATCCGGACTGCCGGTGGGCATCCAATTGGTCGCCGCGTACGGACGTGAGGACGTGTTGATTCGTGTGGCTTCTCAACTGGAGCAAGCCGCTCCGTGGGCGCACCTCACACCCGAAATCTGAGCAACCAAACGCGCGGATTCAGAGCGAGCGTTCGCCGATGACGGCGTTCAGTTCGATGAGTCCGTAGATGTGCGGGAACTCGTCGGGGGCCTCGCCCAGACGCTCGACGATCACCGGTGACGCGAGGCGGGTTTCGTCGATCTCGAGCAACACCAACTGGTCGTCGCTCAAGTCCGCGTAGAAACGTTCGCGTACCCCGCGCCACTGATGTTCGAAGCTGCAATGGGTGTAGCCCTCTTGTTGAACCGTGATTCCACGGGTCGACCAGGGGTAGACACCCTCGCGTTTCGCGGCTTCCCAATCGGCGCGCACGGCGAGATGCAAAATCATCGCGCGGTCCAACCTCCGTCGACCACGACTTCTTGTCCGGTCATGAAAGTGGAGGCGTCAGAGGACAGAAGCAGCAACGCACCGTCCAGTTCGGAGAGCTCACCCATTCGCGGGATCGGTGAGTTTTGACGAAGGAAGTTCATGCTGGCTTCGTCGTTCATGGCCTCGGTCATCTCCGACGGGAACCAGCCCGGACACAGAGCGTTCACTCGAATGTTGCGCCGAGCCCATTGCAATCCCAACTCGCGCGTGAGGTTCAACACCGCGCCCTTCGATGCGCAGTAGTGCGCCTGCTTCACCGGGGATGCGCCGACGATTCCGAACATGGAGGCGATGTTCACGATGCTGCCTCCACCGGCCTCGCGCATGTGAGGCGCACACAATTTCGACAGATGCCAGATTGCCGTGACGTTCACTTCCATGGCCGTGCGGAACGTGTCCAGATCCTCGTCCTCCACCGCCACCTTGTGTCCGACGCCGGCGTTGTTCACGAGAACTCGCGGTGGCCCGACACGCTCGACGGTTTCTTTCACCAGACGTTCGCGATCGGCGGGTTCCTGCAAATCGGTGGCGATGGCGATCGAACCGGGCAACTCGGCCACGAGAGATTGCAATCGATCGGCACGTCGCGCGGCCAGAACCACCGTTGCGCCAACGGCATGAAGCACGCGGGCGAAGTGAACGCCCAAGCCCGACGAGGCTCCCGTGACGATGGCCACCCGACCATCGAGGCGAAAGATGGACAGCGGATCGAGAGATGTGGGCTCGGTCATGGTCGCAAGGCTACGGGTGACCGTGCCGGCGTGTGCCACGATGACCACATGAGTTCTCGACATGTTGTGTTGGTTCACGGGGCGTGGCACGGAGCGTGGTGTTGGTCGGCGTTGCAGACGGAACTCGACCGTCGAGGCGTGCCGAGCATCGCCATCGATCTTCCGGGGCATGGAGCATCCACCGCGCCGCTGGCCGACATGCACACCGATGCCCGTTGTGTCGCCGACACGTTGAAAGTGTTGCGTGACCGTGGTGTCCACGATCCGGTGCTCGTCGGCCATTCGTACGGTGGTGCGGTCATTTCACAAGCCGCCGTGTTCCACCCGCACATCGCTCACCTCGTGTACGTCGCCGCTTTCGCGTTGAACGATGGTGAGAGCGTGATGGGCGCGCTCGTTTCGTTCCCGCCCGGCGCGGTTGGTCTGCAAGCCGCCATGGTGGGACGCGACGACGGCACGTCGGTATTGGATCCGGTGTTGGCCAAGCCGGCCCTCT
>RHCK01000189.1 GCA_010030605.1 Acidimicrobiia bacterium | reverse complement strand
CGCCACGCCACCACGAACCATCGGGTTCGCGTAATCGGAATTCAAACGTTCCAACCCGGCCGTCGTACCGATGCGGGGGTAACTGGCGCCGTCGATGATCTCGCCGAGAAAGCCACTGGCGAAGGTGACCGCACCGTCGGCTCCGAAACCAACGCTCACGGTCAACGGGCTACGAACCCCATCGATCTTCAGGTAGGCGTACACACTGGCGCCCCACTCGTCCGCATAGGACTCGAGCACCATGTCGTCAGCGTTCAGATTCATCTTTTCGATCAAAGTTGCGAACAGTGCGCGCGCTTCCTCATCCGACGGCACGTTCGCCGGAGGTTCCGGTCGTGCGCAATCCACCGGCTCGGTGGTGACCGAGCCATCGGGCGAGGACGCGATCGCACAACCGACCACGGCGGACTCGTTCCACTTCGGCGAGTAACTCCAATAGTGCAACGCGTCGCCACTCACCCAGAACGAATCGGTACTTCCATTGTCACTGCCGATGCGATAACCGCCACCCATGTTCGCGTCGACTTCTTCGACATCGCCCGCGACTCCGAACACCGCGGCCAGATTGGAAATGTCGGACACCGACACCGACCCTCCGGAGATCACGTACGACTTGGCTTCGGAGTCCAGAGCGGGAAGGTCCGCACCGGCAATGAACTTCATCTGCCACGGCGCCCACATCTTGCTTTCTGCGCCCGTCGCCATGTCGTTCGCCGCCGCGGGTGCGTTGATCCCCGCACCGGATCCGGTGACAACCAGGACGGGACGAGCGGACGCATCGGGATCGTCACCACACGAGGCGGTGATCAGGCCAAGGGAGGCGACCAAAGAAACGGTGATGGCGGAAACAGAATGACGTTTCATACTTCTCAGACTTTGCCACTTGTGGGCACCGTTGCCACGTCATCGGACCAGAAAATCTGTGATGCGACCAGGAGACGGGACGTTCGTCACCGGAAATCAGGAGCCGAACACCTGGTTTCCGAACGCCTAGCTTCCGAACAGGGCCGCCACGAATTCGTTCGGATCGAATGGCACCAAATCGGAGATGGTCTCCCCCAGACCCACCAACTTCACCGGGATACCCAACTCGGTTTCGATGGCGAAAACGATGCCACCTTTGGCTGAACCGTCGAGTTTGCTCAACACCACTCCGGTCACCCCGGCGGCCTCGGTGAATTCACGTGCTTGGGCCAAACCGTTTTGTCCGGTGGTGGCGTCGATGACCAAGAGCACCTCGGTCACCTCTCCGGGCTCGCGTCCGGCCACACGGCGCACCTTGCGCAACTCGTCCATCAAGTTCGACTTGTTCTGCAACCGGCCGGCGGTGTCGGCGAGAACCAAGTCGAAACCCCTCGATGCCGCCCGTTGTACCCCATCGAAGATCACCGCACTCGGGTCGCCACCCTCGTTGCCTCGCACCAATTCCGCGCCGGAACGTTCGGCCCAGGTGCCCAACTGCTCCGCCGCCGCGGCGCGGAACGTGTCGCCGGCGGCCAACACCACGGTGCGTCCCATCGCCGTTTGCTGCGCGGCCACCTTGCCGATGGTGGTGGTCTTGCCGACACCGTTCACGCCCACGAACAGCCACACGTTCACGTGACCAGCGGCGACTTCCGCGAAGGTCAAAGCACGATCAGCGCCCTCGAGTCGCGACGACATCTCGGCTTGCAACGCCGCCAACAGCGCGTCGGCATCTTCGATCTCTTTCGACTTCACCCGAGCACGCAGACCGTCCAGCAACGCGTCGGTGACACCAACGCCCACGTCGGCCTTGAGCAAAACTTCCTCCAGGTCGTCCCACGTATCGGCCGTGATACCTCCCCGGGCGCGCACGCCTCCGAAGACGCCGGCCATCGCCAAGGCGGTCTTGCCCAAACGATCACGGAAACTCGGACGGTCGGGTTGCTTCTCCCGTTCGGGTTCGGGTTCGGGTTCCTGCGTGGCAACAACCGTGCCGGTTTCTTCGCGGGTGGGCGGAACCGGAGCCGGTGCTGTGACGCGCGGTTCTTCGACTGTTCGTGGCGCGGAACTCGATGCGCTGTCGTTCGGACTCGAACGACGATTGAGCAGAACGACACCCAGTCCGAAGACCAGGGCGACTCCCAACAAGATCAGCAGGATCGTCTGAGCGTTCATGATGTGATCAAGTGGCCGCGGTGTCGGCGGACTTCTCGGTGACCACCTTCGACGAACCACCGGGCTGCATGCTGACTCCGAGCAGGCTGTCACCGGCTTCCATCGTTCGCTTCTGGTGACTCACGATGATCAACTGCGCCTCGCGTCGGAACTCGTTGATGAGGTTCAAGAAGCGGTGCAGGTTCACGTCGTCGAGCGCAGCCTCGACTTCGTCCATCACATAGAACGGTGACGGACGGCTCCGGAACACGGCGAACAAGAAAGCGAGCGCGGTCAAACTGCGCTCTCCGCCGGACAGAAGGCTCAACTTCTTCACGTTCTTGCCACCCGGCTTGGCTTCGACTTCGATTCCCGTGTTCAACAAGTCCTCGGGGTTCGTCAATACCAGTCGACCGGTGCCACCGGGGAACAAACCACCGAACAACTCGTTGAAGTTCCGACTCACATCGGCATAGGCCGATGCGAAGACGGTCTGGATCTCGGTGTCGATCGCCGTGATGACCTGCATGAGTTCGCGCCTCGTTTTGCGCACGTCCTCCAACTGTTCCTCGAGGAAACGATGGCGTTCTTGCAGTTCGTTGAACTCTTCGAGGGCCAAGGGATTGATGGGGCCCATCAAACGAAGTTCGCGTTCCAGATCTCGGGCCCGTGCCGGAGCGCTGACGCCTTCGGGAAGTTCGGGCAGTTCGGCGGCCTCGGCCACGGCTGGTTCGACGTCGAGATCGCGCCGCAATGTTTCCACTGTGGCCTCGAGACGCATCTTGACCTCGGCCTCTTCGACCTCGGTGCGCCGCGAACGTTCGCGCACTTCCTCGAGCTCGCGTTCGGCACCACTACGCGAACGTCTCATTTCGTCGAGACGGGTCGCCAAGGCCCGCACTTCGTCACTCTGACGACGACGCTGCTCGTGCAATTCGGCCAATCGCGCCTCGATGCTGATGCGATGGGCATCGACGATCGCGGCCAATCGCTCGGTGGCCGACAGGATGCGTTCGATCCGTTCGCGCCGTCCGGCGGCTTCAGCACGAGCGACGGCGTCGGCTTCCAATCGTCGTTCGGCATCGGCCAATCGTGATTCGATGAACTGTTGACGCTCGAGCAAACCAGCCGAACGCACCTCGAGATCGCGACGACGTCCGGTGAGCAACGCGGCCTTTGCTTCCATCGTGGCTCGCGCCTCGCCGCGAGCCTTGGCCGCTTCGGCCTCGGCGAGTTCCTCACGCTCGAGTGACGGCACGAGATGTTCCAGCTCGGCCACTCGCGCGCGAAGTCTCACGAGACGTTCGTCGATCTCGACCAAGGTGGGCTGCAAACCTTCGGCCTCGGTGACGCATTCACGTCTCTCGCTTTGCGTACGCGCCAAAGCCTCGGATGCCGCGGTGAACGCCGCGTCGTTCGCATCGAGTCGGCGTTGAACATCTTGCTCGCGGGCTCGGGATGACTGACTTTCGGATTGAGCAACGCGCACGGCTTCGTCGCGCGACGCGAGTTGAACCTTGGAAGTTTCGGCATTGTGCACGGCGTCATCGAGCGCCGCGGCAGTGGCGCCACCTCCGGCCACTCCGATGCGCCACCCGGTGGTGGTGAAGCGGTCGCCTTCCTGAGTGACCGCGACCAATCGAGGATCGGCCATCACCGCATCCACGGCCGCGGTCCAGTCGTTCACCCGAATGGCGTTCGACAACAACAGGTCGAGTAGC